>JBEHXB010000351.1:0-3055 GCA_048498895.1 Pseudomonadota bacterium | reverse complement strand
CGCCGGGCATCTGGAGCCGGGGACCGAGGTATTCACCTATGCGATCATTACAGTTGGCGTCCTGGACGCCGACCTGAAGGGGGTGGACGACAAGAACTATCGTTGAAGGCTGCGGGTCAGGGCGCGCGGTTGCCATGGCCACAGCGGCGAGATCGGGGGCTCGATCAAGCCAAAGGGCCCAAAACCAAAGGGCCGGCGAGGCTGCCAGGAAAGGCGCTCCGCCGGCCCAGGAACCGCGCTCAAGGGGAAAGAGCGGGGTCGTTGCCGCTTCCGGGGGGTGAAGCGACTGACTGGAAATGGGGTGCAACGGCGGATTTTCAAGGCCCCGGAAAAGGCCCGGAACCGGCCCTAATACCGCCAGTCCCTGGACGCTTTCACGGCGAAGTCGCGGAACGCCGCGACGCGCTTGGACTGGCGCAGGGCGTCGGCATAGACCAGATGCACATCGAAGCCGGGCGCGTCCACCTCGGGCAACACCCGCTCCAGGCCGGGATACTGGGCGGCGACATAGTCGGGCATCACGCCGATGCCAAGCCCCGCCTCCACCGCCTGCGCGATGCCTGTGACGTTGTTGATGCGTACGACGCGGCCCTTGTCGCCCGGCTTGCAGTTCTTGCGGAAGGCCTCCAGCAGCCAGTTGATGTCGCGGATTTCCGGTCCCGCCGTTTCGCCATAGACGATGATGGTGTGATCGGCGATCTCTTCCAGCGTTTTGGGTGCGGGATGCTCCTTCAGGTACTTATTCGACGCGTACATGTGATAGTGCACGGCGAACAGCTTGCGCTGGATCAAGTCGGCCTGGACCGGCGCGCGCATGCGGATTGCCAGGTCCGCCTCCCGCTGCGCCAGGTCAAGTTCCCGGTCATCCATCACCAGATGGACTTCCACATCGGGATACTGGGCCAGGAACTGTCCAAGCCTGGGCAGCAGCCAATAGGCGCCGATGCCGTGCGCGGTGGTGATCTTGAGTGTTCCGCGCGGCTGCTCATGGACGTTCTTCAGCGCCTCTTCCGCCGCTGCCAGCCGTTCCAGCACGTCGGTCACGGCACTGAACAGCAGTTCGCCCTCATCGGTCAGCGTAAGTCCGCGGGCATGGCGCTGGAACAGCGGTGTGGAGATTTCCTCTTCCAGCGCGCTGATCTGGCGGCTCACCGCCGACTGCGAAAGTCCCAGTGTCTGCCCGGCATGCGTGAAGCTGCCGGCGCTCGCCACGGCGTGGAATATGCGAAGTTTGTCCCAGTCCATGTCGCGCCCCAGTTGCGCCGTCTATCCGACCGGCAGTTCTCCGGCGTGTGCGGCCGCCAGAAAGCGTTCGGCCTCCAGCGCCGCCATGCAGCCCATGCCCGCCGCCGTCACGGCCTGACGGAAGGTCTTGTCCTTGACATCGCCGGCCGCAAAGACGCCCGCCACCGAAGTGTGGGTGGAGTCCGGCGCGGTCAGGATGTAACCGCTCTCGTCCATGTCGAGCTGGCCTTTGAACAGGCCGGTGGCCGGCGAATGTCCTATGGCGATGAACACACCGTCGACGGCGATTTCGTGCGTCCGCCCGGTCACCGTGTTGCGCAGGCGCGCGCCCGTCACACCCTTGGGCGTCGTCGTGCCCAGCACTTCGGCCAGCTCGGTGTCGTAAAGCACATCGATCTTCTTGTTGGCCGCCAGCCGCATCTGGTTCGTCTTGTCGGCACGCAGCGTGTCGCGGCGATGGATCAGGGTGACGTGATCGGCGAAATTGGTCAGAAACAGCGCCTCTTCCGCCGCGGTATTGCCGCCACCGACCACGGCCACGCGCTTGCCGCGATAGAAGAAGCCGTCGCAGGTGGCACAAGCCGACACGCCAAAGCCCTGGAACTGGTTCTCGCTGGGAAGGCCCAGCCAGTTGGCGCTGGCGCCGGTGGCGATGACCAGCGTATCACAGGTATAGATGTCGCCGCCGTCCCCCATCAATGTGAACGGCCGGCGCGACAGGTCCACCCGCGCGATCGTGTCGTTGATGAATTTGGTGCCCAGTGCGCGGGCCTGCTCCTGCATCTGGTCCATCAGCCAGGGGCCCTGGATGGCCTCGGCAAAGCCGGGATAGTTCTCGACTTCGGTGGTGATGGTCAGCTGGCCGCCCGGCTGCAGCCCGGCGATCAGGGTGGGTTCCAGCATGGCGCGGGCGGCATAGATGGCGGCGGTGCAACCGGCCGGACCGCTGCCCAGGACAACGACCTTGGAATGCTGTGTGGAGTTCTTATCGAAGTTCTTCGGCGGCTCGACGACCATGGACAGGCTCTGCGGCTTTTGCGGGTCTGGGCATGTCATATCGGAATAGGGGCCGCCAAAATCAAGCGGGTTGGAAATTAATGCCGGTGCATAAGGTCAGAAAGGATCCCGGGAACGGCGGCCGAGGCGGGCTTTTGGACCGATTCGAGAAATATTATTGCGCGTGCGCCCGGCGCGGCGGTATAAATGACTGGCTTTATCACCCGGGCATTTCTTGGACAGCCGCAAACTGGATTCGATCGATTTTCGCATTCTCAGCGAACTTCAGACCGATGGCCGTGTCACCAACGTCGAGCTTTCCCGCCGGGCGGGAATTACCGCGCCACCGTGCCTCAGGCGCATCCGCGCCCTGGAAAAGGCGGGCTTTATTCGCGGCTACCACGCTGAACTGGACGGCAAGCTGCTGGGCTTCGAGGTGACTGGTTTCGTGTTCGTCGGGCTGGCCAGCCAGAAGGATGCCGACCTGAAGGCGTTCGAGGAAAGCGCGCGCCGCTGGCCGCAGGTCCGCGAGTGCCACATGCTCTCGGGCGAGGTGGACTTCCTTCTCAAATGCGTCGCAACCGACCTGTCGGCCTTTCAGGCCTTCATCACCGACACCCTGACGGCCGAGAAGAACGTGGCCAGCGTCAAGAGCTCGCTGGTGATCCATGCATCCAAGCAGGACGGCGGCTACCCCATCGAAGTGCCGGGCGGTTGAGCTTTCGCAGGCGCCGCCAAATGCGCTAGGCTCCCGGTCACATTTCCGAAGTACAAAAAGCTGTTGATCCAACGAAAGGGAGTGGGAACATGAAAC
>JBEHXB010000350.1:0-3077 GCA_048498895.1 Pseudomonadota bacterium | reverse complement strand
CAGCTTCTTGCGGGTGAACACCCCAAGCAGGCTTTCGCTCAGGCTGCCTTTTCTGGAAAGGCCGGCGGTCAGCCGCTCGAAGAAATTGGGCGGCGGCGGTGCTTCTCCGAATGTTCTCATGCGCGAACGCCTGTCAGTTGTTCGCCCGTAAGCTGGTCGCCCTGGCTGCCGGTGATCGCTACGTGGGCCAGCGTGCCGGGCGGGGCGTCCCCGTCGAAGGATACCGGGACGAAGCATGGCGTGCGCCCAATTCTCTGATTGGCGGAGGCGCCGGCCTTTTCAACCAGGACGGTCTGTCGGCTGCCGGCCATGCCGTCAAGACGGGCCGCAAGGACCTGGGCGCCCTTTTCCCGCAGCCGGGCGGCGCGGTCCTTTACCAGGGCGCGCGGCAATTGCGGCATGCGCGCGGCTGGCGTGCCGGGGCGCGGGGAAAAGGGAAACACATGCAGCAGGGTCAGCCCAGCATCGTCCACCAGGTCGATGCTGTTCTGGAACATCGCCTCTGTCTCGGTGGGAAAGCCCGCGATCAGGTCGGCACCGAATGCCGCGTCCGGCCGCAGCCGCCGCACCTCGTCACAGAAGGCGATGGTGTCGGCGCGGGCGTGGCGGCGTTTCATGCGCTTGAGGATCATGTCGTCGCCCGACTGGGCCGAGAGATGAAAATGCGGCATCAGCCTTTCCTCCTGCGCGATCGCGCGCATCAGGGCGGGATCGGCCTCGATGGAATCGATCGAGGACAGGCGCAGCCGTTTCAGGTCCGGCACCAGCTTCAGGATCTTCGACACCAGCTGGCCCAGCGTGGTGGCGCCCGGAAGATCGGCGCCATAGGAGGTAAGGTCCACGCCCGTCAGCACGATTTCGGCAAAGCCGCCTTCGGCAAGGCGCCGGGCTTCTTCCACCACCGCGCCCATGGGGACGCTGCGCGAATTGCCGCGGCCATAAGGGATCACGCAGAAGGTGCAGCGATGATCGCAGCCGTTCTGCACCTGCAGGAAGGCGCGGGCGCGGCCGCCGAAAACATCGTCCGAATGGTCGACCATCTGGCCGGCGGTCTCGCGCACGCTCATGATGTCGTTGACGCGCACCCGCTCGGCTCGGCCGGCGCCAAAGTCCGCATAGGCCTGCGCCGTCAGCTTTTCGGCGTTGCCCAGCACCTGGTCCACCTCGGCCATGGCGGCATAGCTGTCCGGGTCGGTCTGGGCGGCGCAGCCGGTGACGATGATGCGGCGCGACGGATTTTCGCGCTTGAGCTTCCTGATCGCCTGGCGGGACTGGCGCACCGCTTCGGCCGTCACCGCGCAGGTGTTGACCACCACCGTGTTGCGCAGCTGCGCCTCGCCCGCCCGCAGGCGGATCGCCTCGCTCTCATAGGCATTGAGCCGGCAGCCGAAGGTGAGGACTTCGACCGTCATAGCCGGTTGATGTCCACATAGCCGCGGAAGGGCATGGCGGTGGGGCCGGTCATCAGCACATGGCCATCCTCGAGCCATTCGATGGAGAGCACGCCGCCGTCCAGGGTCACATCCACCTTGCGGTCGGTCAGGCCGCGCCGCGCCGCCGCCACCACGGTGGCGCAGGCGCCGGTCCCGCAGGCCTCGGTAATGCCCACGCCGCGCTCCCATACCCGCATGCGGACATTCTTGCGGTCCAGCACCTGGGCGAATTCCACATTGATCCGATTTGGAAACAGGGGCAGCGTTTCGATGCGCGGGCCCAGCTGCGCGACGGGGGCCGCCTGCGCATCGGGCACGAACAGCACGCAATGGGGATTGCCGATCGAAACGGCGCTGGCGGCGATGGAAGGTTGCGCGCTGCCTGCCAGTTCCAGCGGGAAATCTGCGGTATCGACGGGCCTGGCGATGGGGATCTTCTCCCAGTCCAGCACCGCCTCGCCCATGTCCACCGTCACCAGGCCCTTGCCGGCGTCGCTGCAGAACAACATGCCGCCCTTGCTGGAGAGACGTACGCGCGGCAGGCCGCGCTCGTCCATCAGGAAGCGCGCCACGCAGCGGGTGGCATTGCCGCAGCTTTCCGTTTCCAGGCCGTCGGCATTGTAGAACACGACCGCCGCATCGGCCGCCGCGCCGCCCGGACGGATCACCACCACCGTGTCGCAGCCGATCCCGCGCCGCCGGTCGGCGATGGCGCGCACGTGCACCTCATCGAGCGCCAGGGCGGCGTCGCGTGCATCGAAGACAACGAAATCGTTGCCCAGGCCATGCATCTTCATGAAAGCGGTCATGGGGCCTTATATGGGTTCGCCGTCCGATTTGCCATTGCCGGAAAGGGCGAAAATCCCCAATCTGGGCCCGAAATCCGACGGGCCCGCCATGCGCGCAATCCTGTGCCTCGCCGTTTTTCCCATGGCCCTGATTTTGACAGCCCTGGCCGGAGCAAACGCCGTGACAGAATCGCAATATCCCGCCGATGCCCATGCCTGGCTTGAGGATACCCACGGGCAAAGGCCTCTGGAATGGGTCAGGGCGCACAATGCGGTATCGCTGGCCCGGCTCAAGGCCGATCCGCGCTATCAGCAGAATTTCGACACCGTCCTGACGCTGGCCGATGCAACCGACCGTATCGCCTATGGGAGGCTGCGCGGCGGCCATGTCTACAATTTCTGGCAGGATGCGGCCAACCCAAAGGGTGTGTGGCGGCGCACTACAATTGCCGGTTACTTAAGCCCCGCCCCGCCCTGGGAGCTGCTGCTGGACGTCGATGCCCTGGCCAGGGCGGAAGGCGAGAACTGGGTCTACAAGGGCGCCGATTGTTCGCCTGACGAGCAGCGCTGCCTGATCAGCCTGTCGCGCGGCGGCGGCGATGCGGTTGTCACGCGCGAGTTCGACCTCGGCGCCAGGCGCTTCGCAGACGGCGGCTTCGCCCTGGCCGAGGCCAAGAGCAGCAGCACCTGGCTCGACGACAGGACCGTGCTCTTCGCCACAGCGGCCGACGGCGCCACCCGCTCCGGCTATGGCCGCATCGTGAAGATGTGGACGCGCGGCACGCCTGTGTCGGCGGCCAGGACCATCTATGAAGGCGCTGTCGAAGACGTGCTGGCCGCGCCCGAGACCTTCCAC
>JBEHXB010000349.1:0-3091 GCA_048498895.1 Pseudomonadota bacterium | reverse complement strand
ACAAAACCGATCGAAACGATGACGATGAAGAGAATGCATGCGACCAGCCAGGCCGGCAGCCAGCCCTGCAGCTTGTCGATCATGCCGTTCCAGAACGCCATGTTTCGCCAACGCATCAGGGCGCGAAAATTTCCGAACCTGCAGGCGATGAAAAGAAGAAGGGCCGGGCTTGTTCAGCCCGGCCCTGCCCTGTCAGCCAAATCGGCTTTAGATGGCTTCCTTCAGCTCCTTGGAGGCGCGGAAGGCGACCTTCTTGGAGGCCTTGATCTTGATGGCTTCGCCGGTGGCGGGATTGCGGCCCATGCGCGCGGCGCGCTTCTTCACCTGCAGGATGCCCAGGCCATTGAGGCGGATGCGGGCGCCCTTCTTCAGGTGCTTGGTGACGTTGGTGATCAGGTCTTCCATGATGGCGTTGGCGGCCTTCTGGGAGAGTTCATGCTTTTCGGCCAGCTGACCGGCGAGCTGGCGGGTGGAGACGGTTTCAGTCTTGGCGGCAGCTTTGGTTGCCATGGGGGTACCCCTTTTGCGAATCAACGATAAGCCCCATTTTACGGCATTTCCCGCAATATGAAGCGGGTACGATCACAAAAAACGCCATAAATAGGGGTTTTTTCTAAATGTGGCGGCTTGCGGGCCCAGAAACCCCCATTTTTCGGGCTTTTCCAGGATCGTCGAAACAAAGCGGGCCGCGCAGAGGCGGCCCGTGAATTGTTCGTCAGGATGGTCGATCAGGCGGCGCTGTCGCTGCCGGCGGGATTGCTGTCGGTGCGCTCGGTGATGCGGGCCGATTTTCCGGTGCGTCCGCGCAGGTAATACAGCTTGGCGCGGCGCACCTTGCCCTTGCGGACCACGGTCACCGAATCCACCAGCGGCGAATAGACCGGAAAGACGCGCTCCACGCCCTCGCCATAGGAGAGCTTGCGCACGGTGAAGGCCTCGTTCAGCCCCGAGCCCTGGCGGGCGATGCACACGCCCTCGAAGGCCTGCAGGCGCTCGCGGGTCTTGTTCTGCTTGGTTTTCTCGTCATAGGTGACGTCAACCACCTTGACGTTGACCTTCAGCGTATCGCCGGGACGGAACTCGGGAAGCGGCTTGGCCCGCACGGCCGCCATCTGCTCGGCTTCGAGCGTCTGCAAGAGGTTCATTGTCAGTCTCCGTGCGGGAAAAATGCGATTAGAGCCGGGCCGTATAGCCCAGGCAGTGCTGATTTCAAAGGGGCTTGGGCGGCTTTTGATGAAGCACCCAGAGGTCGGGGCGCCGTTCGCGGGTCAGCGCCTGCGCCCGCGCCAGCCGGAATTTGGCGATTTCCGAATGATTCCCTTGGTTTAGGACATCCGGGATAGTCCGGCCTTCGAAGTCTTGCGGGCGGGTATATTGCGGGTATTCCAGCAGGCCCTCCGAAAAGCTTTCCTCGGCGGTCGAGGCGTGGTCGCCCAGAATCCCCGGGATCAGACGGATGGCGGCCTCGATCAGGGCCATGGCGGCGATTTCTCCCCCCGCCAGCACGAAATCGCCGAGAGAGATCTCCTCCATTCCCCGAGCCTCTATGGCCCGCTGGTCAAGCCCTTCAAAGCGGCCGCAGAACAGGATCGCGCCCGGCCCGGCAGCCAGCTCGCGCACGCGGGCCTGGGTCAGCGGGAGCCCACGCGGCGACAGATAGATCAGCGGGCGGTCCGCCCGTTCCACGGCATCAATGGCGGCGGCGGCGACGTCGGCCCGCATCACCATGCCCGGCCCGCCGCCGGAGGGGCTGTCATCCACGGTGCGGTGCTTGCCGATGCCATGCTCGCGGATGTCACGCACGTCGAGCGACCAGAGATTTTTCTCCAGCCCCTTGCCCAGCAGCGAAACGCCGAGCGGTCCGGGAAACATCTCCGGAAAAAGGGTGAGGACGGTGGCTTGCCAAAGTACGTTAGACATCCAGAACTCCAGCGCCCCAGCTTAACTGCTTGACGGCCGCTCGCCCAAGCTCGCGGCGTTCGTCAAACAAAACCGTCCACTGGACCGTTTTGTTTGCTGCGCAAACCGCTCCTCACCTACTCGACATTGGGATGCGGCCCGCCGTCTTCATCGTCTTCGGGCACGGCCACCGTGATGCGCCCGCCGGCGATATCGATCACCGGCACCGTCTCGCGGGTGAAAGCCAGATGGACGGTGTCGTCCCCGCTTCCATCGCTGGAGCCCCGCGTCAGTTCGATCACGTCGCTGGCGCCGAAATTATGAATGGCGCTGATCTTGCCCACCAGGCGGCCTTCGCTGTCATAGGCCTCAAGGCCGATCAGGTCGGCGTGGTAGAACTCTTCTTCTTCGGTGGCGGGCAGCGCCTCGCGCGACACGAAGAGCTGCGTGCCCTTCAGCGCCTCGGCGGCGCCCCTGTCGGTGATGCCCTTGAAGGCAATCACCGCCTCGCCGTCCTTTGTCGGACGGCAGGCGGTGATCTCGAATGTGCGTCCCCTGGCATCATGCAGGGAGCCGTAGCGCGCCAGCGCCTCGGGCGTGGTGGTGAAGGTCTTGAGCTTCACCTCGCCCTTCAGGCCCTGCGCGCCGATGACGGCGGCCAGCAGAACGTCCCGGCTCAAGGCTTACGCCGCGGCTTCTTCCGCGGCCTTGGCGGCGGCGGCTGCGCGTTCCTGCGCCTTCTTCTTCGGCTGGGCCTTCTGCGGGTTGTTGTGCACGCGCTTGGCGGTCACGCCGGCGTCGGCCAGCCACTTGTTGACGCGGTCGGTGGCGACGGCGCCCTTGGCGACCCAGGCCCTGGCCTTGTCCAGGTCCAGCTTGATGCGGTCGGCATGGTCCGACGGCAGCAGCGGATTGTAGAAGCCGATCTTCTCGATGAAGCGGCCGTCACGCGGGCTGCGCGAGTCGGAGATCACGATATTGTAGTGCGGACGCTTCTTGGTGCCGCCGCGGGCCAGACGAATACGCAGAGCCATGTCTTTCTTTCCTTCAGTGGTTCGGTTGAAACGTGAAAACTAGCGGCGGAAACCCGGCGGCATGCCGCCGCCGAACATCCCACCCATGCCGGGCGGCAGGGCGGGCATGCGGCCCCCCTTGCCCATCTTCTTCATCATGTCCGCCATCTGGCGGTGCA
>JBEHXB010000348.1:0-3094 GCA_048498895.1 Pseudomonadota bacterium | reverse complement strand
CCGTTGCCCTGCAATATACAATTGAAATGGTTGCAATTTTCGGGTTCTGTGGCCTGTGTTTCAGGCCGGCCGGCGGAGGATATCGTCCATCGCCGCCAAGAGCCTTTCGAAGTCGCCAGAGCTGATGGCGCCAATGCAGCCGATGCGGAACGTGTCCGCGCCGGTCAGCTTGCCCGGATAGATCAGATATCCGCGCGCGGCCAGCGCGTCATAGAACTGATCGAAAGTCAGGTGCCACGCGGGCGGCGTGCGGAAGGTGGCAATGATGGGCGACTGTACGGCTTCGTCCAGGTATGGCGCGAAGCCCAGCCGCTTCATCCCGGCCAGCAGGCTTGCGAAATTGTTCCGGTAGCGGGCCAGCCGCGCGGACGGGCCGCCCTCGGCTTCCAGAAGTTCCAGCGCTTTCACCGTGCCGGCCACAACCTGCACGGGGGGCGTGAAGCGCCACTGGCCGTTCTTTTCGAAGCCCTGCCATTGCGCCTTCAGGTCAAGGCTGAGGGATGCGGCAGGCCCTGCGGATTCCAATGCCGCCCTGGCCACGATGGCGAAACCGATGCCGGGCGGCCCTTCCAGGCATTTGTTGCTGCTGGCCAGCAGGGCCGCGATCGGCGTGACGCGAAGGTCGATGGGCAGGGCGCCGAAGCTGCTCATGGCATCGACAAGCAGGGCCCGGTCTTCCGCGGCCACCGCGTCGGCCACCGCCTGAAGCGGATTGAGGATGCCGGTGGTGGTTTCGCAATGGACCAGCAGGACGTGGGTGATATCGGCATCGGCCTTCAGCGCGGCGCGCACGGCTTGCGGATCGACCGGCGTTGCTTCCGGCCAGCGCAGGGACGTTACCTTGCGGCCTAGCCGCTGTGCGATCGCGGCGGCGCGTGCGCCATAGACGCCGTTTTCCAGTATCAGAAGTTTGTCGGTGGCGCCGACCAGCGAGCCGATAGCTGCTTCAATCACATAGGTGCCGCTGCCCTGGATCGGCACGCAGGCATGGGTATTTTCGCCGTGCGCCAGCGCCAGCAGGCGGCGGCGCAGCGCCGCCGTCAGGTCAATGAACGCTGTGTCGCGCGAGCCCCAGTCTGACAGCATCGCCTCGCGCGTTTCGCGCGCTGTCGTCAGCGGGCCCGGTGTCAGCAGGATCACGGCGCGGCCCCGGCCAGGAAGGCGCGAAAACGCCGCGCCACCTCTTTCGGCTTGACGGTGGGGCGGATCAGCTTGGCCAGCGAGCCGGGCGCGATGCGCACATGCAGCAGGCTGGGGCCGTTCTTTTTGGCGAAACTATCGAACAGTTCGGCAAAGCCGTCGACGCTGTCGCAGGTCGCGGCGTTGCGGTAACTGCAAGCGGCGGCGATGGCGGCGAAGTCGACCGCCGCCGACACGGTAGGCTGGCCGCCGGTGGAATCGTGCACGCCATTGTCCAGCAGGATATGGATCAGGTTGGCGGGCGCCTTAGCGCCGATGGTCGCCATGGTGCCCAGCTTCATCAGTGCCGCGCCGTCGCCATCCAGCACCGCCACGGGGCGGCTTGTGTTCAGCGCCACGCCCAACCCGACACCGGCCGCCCCACCCATTGATCCGACCAGATACAAATGTTGCGGGCGGTCGTGCAGCATGAACAGCTCGCGGCCGGATTTGCCGGTGGTGGCGATCACCGCGCGTTCCTCGCCCGTCAGTCGCAGAAAGCGCTCCAGTACCTGTGCCCGGGTGGGCAGGCCGCCGCCCTGCAGCAGCCGCGTCACCGCAATGTCCTGATGCGGCCGCGCCGGGCCGGCGTTCAGCTTGGTCATCTCCATGCTGCCGTCGGCCATGACAAAGGCGAAACAGTCATCCTGCGCGATGCTGGCGTCGGCCCTGTCGAAGGCGGCGGGCAGGGCATCCGGCTGGTCGGGCAGCGGTGCGTGGGCAATGCCCATCAGCGACAGAAGATCATGGGTGATCTGGCCCATCACCTCATGCTGTGGCTCGTCCGGGCGCCCCGGCTGGCCCCGCCAGGTGGTGATCAGCAGCGTCGGGATACGGAACGGCGCATTGAGCGACGTCAGCGGATTGACGGCATTGCCCAGGCCGGAATTCTGGAACATCACGATGGGCTTTTTGCCCGCCAGCCAGGCGCCGGCGGCGATGGCCACGGCCTCGCCCTCACTGGCGGCGCCGACATAGGCGAGCCGCTTGTCCGAGATCACGCCATTGATCAGTGGCGTCAGGAAGCTGCACGGCACGCCGGCGTAAAAATTGAAGCCGCGCCCGCTGGCTTCGTGGATGAACTGATCGGCCCGGATCATGGTCAGCTGAAATTGCGTGCCGCCGCCAGGTCGGTCAGCGTGTCCACATCCATCCAGTGGCCGTTGAAATAAAGCACCTGCACCTTGTGCTTGGCCGCCAGGCGGGTGAACAGCGCGGGAAGGTCGGCGCGTTCCAGCGAGCCGTCCGCCCTTGCCGCCGCGATTTCCTCGCGCAACCAGCCGGCACCCTTGGCGCTGAACGCCGCCAGCCCCATCCATTCGCCGTGCGCGGTGGCCGGGTCGATGTCGGCGCCCATCCGCACCAGACGCGTTTCGCCTTCATCCAGATAGTCGCGGCTGGCGGGGCGATCCGCGGCCACCAGGTCGCGGACATTCGAGCCGACGCGCGGGCTTTGGTCCACCGCCAGCACAATGTCGGCGCCGGCCTCCAGCAGGTTGTCCAGTATGTATTTGCGGAACAGCACGTCGCCATAGGCGATCACGGTCTCACCCTGGATCGCGTCCAGCGCGCAGGACAAGGAATACATCTCGCCCGTCTCGGCAAAGCGGTCATTGTCGACGGTGCGAAGGCCGTCCAGCTTGACCGTTTCCTTCCTGTAGCCGCGCACGGCGGTCACGTTGCGCACGCCGCTGGACGCCAGGGTGGAAACCAGCCGCTGCAGCAGCGACTGGCCGCGCACATCGACCATGCATTTTGGCTTCGCATCGGTCAGTTCGCCCAGCGCCCCCTGGCTTGCCGCCAGGATGATCGCGCTGGCGGAAGACTTGCGGGGGATATAGCGGTTCTCGGCTTCCTCCAGCTCGTCATTGCCGACCAGCTTGAAGATGTCGTTCACCGGCGCGACACGATGCTC
>JBEHXB010000347.1:0-3107 GCA_048498895.1 Pseudomonadota bacterium | reverse complement strand
CTTGCGAGCGCAGCGAGCTTAGAAAAACTGAGCGCCACGGAGCCCGCACAGCGGGCGAGTGGGCGCCAGGTGAAACACCGCGCCCCTTTTCCGCATCAACGCACTCTTTCGCAGCGGTTGGTCACGCGCCGCCGCGCGCATGCTACATTGACGGCGCGATTGCATGTCACCGAACCGGAAAAGGAGCCGATATGAGACGGATCATTCCCGCGATAATGCTGTTGTCCCTGTTCGCCGCCCCCTCCTTCGCCGCCGACGCGGTGGTGAAGCAAGTGACCTCCCAGGCGCTGGGCAACGCGCCGGGCCAGAAACTGACCGCGCTGACCGTGCATTATCCGCCGGGCGGAAAGTCCGCCGCGCACCGCCATGCAGGCAGCGTGTTCGCTTATGTGCTGGAGGGCGCGATCCGGTCGCAGAATTCCGCCACCGGCCCGGCCCGCGTCTACAGGGCCGGGGAGAGCTTTTTCGAGCCGGAAGGCAGCACACACCTGGTCAGCGAGAATGCCAGCGCCACCGAGCCCGCGACCTTGCTGGCGGTGATCGTGGCGCCCGACGGCGCGACCCTGACCATGCCGGCCGGGAAATGACATGAGGATCAGCGGGCATGACGCAGCGCGCTGCCCTTGTGGGCGGCGACGTGGGTGGTCTTGTCGCTTTTGATCTCGTATTGCGGATCGTTCTTCGACGCCCGGTGGGTATGTCCCTTGTAATCGAAGTCGCGGGTATGGACCTTGATGATGGTCCCCGACACGGGCCCGGCTTCCGAATTCCAGCGCACATGGTCGCCCACTGCGAAATGCCTGGTCATGGCATGCTCCCTGTTGACGGGAAAAACGCGCCTGCGCCTGCGCCGTTCCGGCGAGCCGGCCGAGCCCATCCATAACATCGCGGGAAGGCCCGGCCGCGTCACGGGCCTTTCTGCCTGTGGGGGGCGCATGGCACAGTAGCGGCCATGCTGCTTCCCGCCCTGCCCATCGGTTTCGCCCTTGTCGCGGTGACCGCCGCCAGCGCCCTGGCGGCGCGCCGGCTGGGCGTTCCGCATTCGATCGTGCTGGTGCTGGTTGGGCTGGCGCTGAGTTTCATGCCCTTCATGCCGAAAATCGAGCTGCGCCCCGACCTGGTGCTGACGCTGCTTCTGCCGCCGCTGCTCTATACGGCGGGCGTGGGCATGAGCTGGCGCGGCTTCAAGGCCGAGCTGCGTCCCATCCTGCAGCTGGCGGTAGGCCTGGTGGTGTTCACCACCGTGGTGGTCGCCTGGGTCGCCCACATTCTGCTGGCCATGCCGCTGGCGGTGGCCTTCGTGCTGGGCGCGGTGGTTTCGCCGCCCGACGCGGTCGCTCCCATGACCGTGGCCCGCCGCTACGCCCTGCCCTCACGGGTGCTGACCATCCTGGAAGGCGAAGGGCTGGTGAACGACGCCACCGCCCTGATCCTGTTCAGCTTCGCGGTGGCCGCGGTGGTGGACGGTTCGCGATTCTCGCTGGCCGGCGCGGTCGTCACATTCCTTCTGATCGTGGTGGGCGAGATCGCGTGGGGACTGGCCATCGCCTGGACCGCGCTGGCGCTGCGACACTGGGCGCGCGAGACGCGGGTGGAAATGGTGATCGCGCTGCTCACCCCTTTCGCCGCCTTCTGGGTGCCCGAGGCGCTGGGCGGTTCGGGCGTGCTGGCCACCGTCACCGCGGGGCTTTACGTCAGCTGGAACGGCCCCCGCTTCATCTCGCCGGCCACCCGTCTTCAGGGGTTCTTCGTCTGGGACATGGTGGTCTATCTGATCGAAGGCGTGATCTTCCTGTTGACGGGCCTGCAGGCACAGATGATCGCCGCGCGTCTGCCGCCCGGCGGCTGGGTACAGGTAGCCGTCGCGGCCGCGGCCGTGTGTGGCGCGGTGATCGTGGTGCGGTTTGCGTGGGTATTTGCCGTCGCCTATCTGGGCCGCCATGCCTTGCCTGGAAAATGGCGTGCGCCGCTGCCGCGCTGGCGTCAGGTTTTCGTCGTCGCTTTCACCGGCGTGCGGGGGGTGGTGTCATTGGCGGCGGCGCTGTCGATTCCTTTCCTGGCGGCAGGCGGCGAATCTTTCCCGCAGCGCGATCTGGTGCTGCTGGTCACCTTCGCGGTGATCCTGGTGACGCTTGTGGGCCAGGGTTTGGGTTTCGCCCCGCTGATCCGCGGGCTGGGGCTGGTGGACGAGGGCCGCAAGGAAGCCGCCGAGGCCAAACTGCACGAAGTGGCGGCGCGCGTTAAGGGCATCGACGCGGCGCTGGCGCGCCTGGACCAGCTGGAAGGCGCCGGCCTGTTGCCCGAGACGGTGGGCGCGCTGCGCCGGCGCAATGAGGACCGGCGCGCCTATTTCCTGGCCGCCTGCGAGGATATTTCCGAAGGCAAAAAAGTACTCGGTTCCACCGAGCTGCAGTTGCGCTTCCTGGACGCGGAGCGCAACAGCATCTCCGACCTGTATCGCCGGGGCGAGATCGACGACGATTCCCGCCGCCGCATCGAGCGCGAACTGGATCTGGAGGAAGCACGTCTGCGCCATGCCGCCGAAAGCGGCGCATCAAGAGTCTAGTTGTCCCCCACAGGCTTTCGCCACACCAGCAGCGGGCAGGTCATGGTCTGCACGACTTCGCCATGCTGGTTCTTGGTTTCGCAGCGGATGGTGACCATGCCGCGATCCGGCTTCGAGCGCGAAGGCTTCACCGCCAGGACCTCGCCTTCGAGATGCAATATGTCGCCGGACCGGGCGGGACGGGGCCATGCGATTTCGGCCCCTGCCCCGATCAGGCCGCCCGCGACCCTGGCGCTTTCGACCAGGAGCGACATCGTGATTGCGGCGGTATGCCAGCCGCTGGCAACCAAGCCGTGGAAGAAGGTGTCGCGCGCGGCATCCTCATCCAGATGGAAGGGCTGGGGGTCGAACTGGCGCGCGAACGCCTTGATCTGCTCGCCATCCAGCCTGTGCTCGCCGCTCCGAAAGAGCTGGCCGGGCGCGAAATCTTCAAGATAGAGCGCGATCATGCGCCGGACCCTAGCATGCCAACGTGCACGCTCCCTCTTTGGCGCGGCCGCGCATCGAAGGGGGACAACGCAAGAAGCCAGCTTCCTTTCGA
>JBEHXB010000346.1:0-3121 GCA_048498895.1 Pseudomonadota bacterium | reverse complement strand
GGCTTCGCGGTGATCGGCGCGGCCGAGGCCCGGTCCTTCCTGCGCGACAAGCCTGTGGGCATGATCCGCGGCGCGGGCAAGGCGACCGAAGCACGCCTGGCACGCGACGGCTTCACCACCATCGGCCAGCTGCAGGACGCCGATCCGCGCGATCTGGCGCGCCGCTATGGCGCAACCGGCCTTTGGCTGTCGCGGATGGCCCTGGCACAGGACCATCGGCCGGTAAATCCGAATGGCGAGATGAAGACCATTTCGTCGGAGACAACTTTCAACACCGACATCGCCGCCCTGCCGGAGCTGGAGTCAATTCTGTGGCGCCAGGCCGAACGGGTCTCGGCACGGGCGAAGAAGCTTGGACTATGCGGACATACCGTGGTGCTGAAGCTGAAGACCGCCGATTTCCGGCTGCGGACCCGCAGTCACACGCTGGATGCACCGACCCAGCTGGCCGACCGCATCTTCCGCACGGCGCTGGCCGCGCTGAAGCGCGAGGCCGACGGCACCAGATTCCGTCTTCTTGGCGTGGGCATTTCCAACCTGGCGCCGTCCGGCGCCGCCGATCCGGCCAGCCTGATCGATCCGCAAGGCGAGAAGCGGGCGGCCGTGGAGCGGGCCATGGACCGCATTCGCGAAAAGTTCGGCGGCAGCGCTGTTGGCCCCGGCCGGGGATTGCGCGGCAAGCCCTGACGCCCCACCAAACGGGGGCAATCGGGTTTCAGCGCACGATGGACGCCGCGCTCCTGATGTCGGAGGCGATCTGCTGGGCGCAGTCAAAAGGCGGCGCGACCGTGCAGAGTTCCTCGCTCTCGCCGATCTTGTCGCCGTTCCTGCTGAAGACAAGGCGGAACTGGATGTGATCCTTGTTGCGCATTTCGGTGTAATGCCAGCCATCGGGCGCGCTAACCACGATGGTCGCCGGGTCGGGCTTTGCCCGCGGCGCCAGGCCCGGCATGGCCAGCGCCGCATCGATGGCTTCATTCATCGGCACCGGGTGGAAGCTCTTTTGGTAAGCATAGCTGACCGGTATGGGCGCATCCTGCGCCATTGCCGGCGCGGCGAGCAAAAGGCCGGTGAAGACCGCCATCGTGGAATGTCTCATGACAAAACCCTATCCCCGCACATCATGCATGTTTACCGAGCACACCGTAAAGTTCCGGGCGGCGGTCGCGGAACAGCCCCCAGCCGGCGCGCTGCCGGGCGATCGCATCGAGGTCGAAGCCGGCAGTGATTACGCCTTCATCCTGCCGGCCCAGTTCAGCCACGATAGCCCCGGTGGCATCGGCGATGAAAGAGGAACCATAGAATGTAATCTCGGTTGAGAGCCTCTCGGTGCCGGTGCGGTTGGAGGCGACCAGCGGCATCATGTTCGCCGCCGCATGGCCTTGCATCACCCGCCGCCAGTGATCGCGCGAATCCAGCGGCGGGGCCGGCGCGGGCTCCGAGCCGATGGCGGTCGGATAGAACAGCGCCTCCGCGCCCATCAGCGCCATCGCGCGCGCGGCTTCGGGAAACCACTGGTCCCAGCAGATGCCCGCGCCGAAAGTGCCGAACCTTGTCTTCCATACCTTGAAGCCGGTGTCGCCCGGCGTGAAATAGAATTTCTCCTGGTAGCCCGGACCGTCGGGAATGTGCGACTTGCGATAAAGTCCCAGCACGCGGCCGTCGGCGTCGATCATCGCCAGCGAATTGAAATGAGCATGACCGGCGCGCTCGAAGAAGCTGACCGGCAGCACCACGCCCAATTCGCCCGCCAGCGCGGCCATGCGAGCCACCAGCGCGTTGCCATCGAAGGGCGCCGCCAGCGAGAAATGCTGCGCCAGCTGGTCCTGGCAGAAATAGAGGCTTTCGAACAGCTCCTGGAGCAGGATGACGTTGGCGCCCCGCCCGGCTGCCGCGCGCACCAGGCTTTCCGCGCGCGCCACATTGGCGGCGCGGTCGGGCGTCGCGGCGAACTGGGCGGCAGCGAAGGTGACTTGTCTCATCGCGGTTCCTGCTGGGTGATGCAATGGATGCCGCCGCCGCCCGCGACGATATCAAGCGCCGGCACCACCGCTATATCGCGGCCCGGAAAGGCCAGTGCAAGGGTATCACGCGCCGGGGCATCATTGGGATCGTCGAAAGACGGCATCACCAGCCCGCCGTTGCAGAGATAGAAATTCACATAGCTTGCCGGAAGCGGCCGGCCATGGCGGTCGCGGCGGATATTGCGGGGCTGCAGCAATTCGATCACCTCAAGGCCGGCGCCCTTCAGCCGGGCGCGCGCGATGCGGACGGATGCATGATCGGGATGGTCCGCCCGGTCGGGAACGCCCAGTATGACGGTGCCGGGGGCAGCGAAGCAGGCGATGTTATCGACATGGCCGTCGGTTTCGGTATCGGAAAAGCCGTCCCCCAGCCAGACCACTTTCTCCGCGCCGACCGCGTAACGCAGCACCTGTTCGGCGACGGCGCGGGTGAGGCCGGGATTGCGGTTGGGGTTGAGCAGGCATTGTTCGGTGGTCAGCAGCGTTCCGCGGCCGTCGCTGTGGATGGCGCCACCCTCGCAGATGATCGAGGCCGGATGCAGTGTCACTCCGACATGCGCGGCCACGCTGGCCGCGAAACGGGCATCCCTGTCGAAGGGCCGGTACTTGCCGCCCCAGGCGTTGAAGCGCCAGTGGATCGCGGCCCTGTCGCCGTCGCGGTCCCTGACGAAAGTGGGGCCGATATCGCGGGCCCAGCTGTCATCAAGTTCGACGGAAAAGATTTCCGCGCCTGTCATCTGCGCCGCTTCCGCCGCGTCCGCCGGATTGGCCGCCATCACGACCGGCTCGAAACGGGCGATGGCGCGGACGACATTCGCATAGGCCTGTTTGGCGGCCGCCATGCCGGCGCCCCACGCTTCGGCACGGCACGGCCAGCACATCCAGGTGCGGATGTGCGCCTCCCACTCGGCGGGCATGAGAAATTCGGCCATAGGTTCTTATAGCGGGGGCGCGCCCAAGGCTGTAGCCTTCCGTCAATCCCGAACGAGGCCCCAAATGTCCGCTGTTACACGCCTGCAAGAACTTGGCATCGCCCTGCCCAGCCCGCCCGCGCCGGTGGCCAGCTATGTGCCGTATACCTTCAGCGGCAATCAGGT
>JBEHXB010000345.1:0-3138 GCA_048498895.1 Pseudomonadota bacterium | reverse complement strand
CATTTCATCGTCCAGCGCCATCGCGTCCCAGTCCAATACCGGAAGGGGGCGCGAGGCCGCATCCAGTATCTCCCGCAATTCGCCGGCGGATGTGACGCCGACCAGTGCGGTGCCGATCTCGGGCCGCGACAGGGCAAATCCCAAGGCCGCTGCCAGCGGCGAGGAACCGGCATCGGCGACCGCCTTGCGGATGGCGCTCAGGCGCGGCGCGATATGCCGCAAGCGGGGCGGCAGGTCTTCCAGAAACAGAAGTCCCTGCAGGAACAGCGAGCGGGCATGGACTTCCACACCCATATCGTTCAGCCGCGCCAGGGTGCCGTCCATCAGCAGGCGCTGGTCCAGAATGCTGAAGGGCAGCTGCATCACGTCGGGCCGAAAGCGCGCCGCCAGCGCCGCCGGATCGTCCGCGACATACACCGACACGCCGATGCGGCGATAAAGGCCTTCCTCTTTCAATCGCCGCAACGCCGGCCACAGCGCGGGATCGTCGAGGTCCCTGGCCGCGTGAACCAGCAGCGTGTCGGCCTTCAGCCGCGCCGCCGACTGCCTCGCCCGCGACACCACCGCATCCACGCCATCCCTGGCGCTTATGGTCTTGGTGACGATGCAAAAGGCCGTGGTGTCCAGGCCCTCCAGCACCTCCTCGGCCGTGCCATAACCGGCCGCCGTGTCCAGGGTGGCGATGCCGGCCTTCGCGGCCAGCGCCAGGATCGCGGCAGCTTCCGCGCGCGAAACCTGGCCACGGGTGTTGGACACGCCATAGGGCAGGCCGAACTGCACCGTGCCCAGTCCCAGTTTGCGGGCAGCAATCTCAGTCATCCAGCAATTCCATCACGCGGTCCGCGATGGCCAGCGACGACGTGAGCCCCGGCGACTCGATCGCGAACAGGTTCACCAGTCCCGCCATTCCATGCAGCCCAGGCCCGTCGATGCGGAAATCGGCGTTGGGGTCGTTTGGACCGGCGATCTTCGGCCGCACGCCGCAATAGCCGGGCGCCAGCATGGCCGCGGATACCGCGGGCCAGTAGCGGGCGATGCGCGGCGCGAACAGTTGGGGCATGTCGGGCGAGACCGTGTAATCGATGGCCGCGGGATCGTCGGTGTCCAGCCATTCCACATTCGGCCCGAAGCGGGCGCCGCCGCCCATGTCCAGGGTCAGATGCACGCCCAGCCCGCCATGTTCGGGCACCGGATAGACCAGATGCCGGAACGGGCTCCTGGCCGACAGGGTCACGTAATTGCCCTTGGCCAGGAACAGGGGAGGAATGAAAGCGCGGTCCAGTCCTTCGATCAGCCCGGCGACCCGCTGCGCCCACAATCCGGCGCTGTTGATCAGTACCCGGCAGGAAAGCTGCAAGTCCTGCCCGGCGTTGCGCACCGTGAGCCGATAACCGTCAGGAGCGCGCGCGATGGCGGTCACCGCCGCGTCCCGCACCAGGCTGGCGCCACCGTCCTCGGCCTCGCCCAGCAGGGCCAGCATGTATTGATGGCTGTCGATGATCCCGGTGGAGGGCGAGAACAGGCCCTCGGTGGCGGAAAGCTCGGGCTCCAGCGCCGCGATCCCGGCTTTGTCCAACCGCTTCAGGTCGCCGACGCCGTTGTTGACGGCCGCAGAGACAATGGCTTCGATTCCGGCGCCCTGGTCTTCACGCGTGGCGATAATCAGCTTGCCCAGCCGTTTGAATCCGACGCCATGGCTCTCGCAGAAATCGTAGAGAAGCTGCTTGCCCCGCACGCAGAGTTCGGCTTTCAGCGAGCCTTGGGGGTAATAGATGCCGGCGTGGATCACTTCGCTGTTGCGCGAACTTGTCTCCATGCCGAAATGGGCGTTCCTTTCCAGGATGACGGTCTCGCGTCCGCGCCGGGCCAGGGCCTGCGCCACCGCCAGTCCCACCACACCCGCGCCGATGACGACGGCATCGCAGCGGAACTGATCGGCACTCATGCGATCGTCACATCCAGCGGCGCCAGCCCTTCGATCTCGACGCGCAACCTGTCGCCCCGCACCACCGCGCCGACGCCTTCGGGCGTGCCGGTGAAGATGATGTCGCCCGTCGCCAGGCTCACCTGCTGCGACAGGCGGGCAATGATTTCCGCCACGCTCCAGATCATGTTCGACAGATCGGAATTCTGGCGGACCTCGCCATTGACCGACAGGCGGATCGCGCCGGCATCCATCACGCGGGAGGACGGCGTGATCGTGCCGACGGGCGCGCTCTGCTCGAAGCTCTTGCCGATCTCCCAGGGCTTGCCCTTTTCCTGCATCCGCTTCTGCAGGTCGCGCCGCGTCATGTCGATGCCGGCGGCATAGCCGAAGATCAGGCCGGCCGCCTTTTCGGGCGGCACATCCTGGCCGCCGCCCTTCAGCGCCACCACCAGCTCGCCTTCATAATGCAGGTTTTGCGTCAGGCCGGGATAGGCGATGTCTCCGCCGCCAGGCACCAGCATGTCGGGCTGCTTGGAAAAGAAGAAGGGCGGCTCGCGTTCGTCATTGCCCAGTTCGCGCGCATGGGCGGCATAGTTGCGGCCGACGCACCAGATTCGCCGGACCGCAAATCGCTGCGTCGTGCCGGCGATGGCCAGCGATGGCGTGGCGGACGGAGCAAAGACAAAGTCGGACATGGGCGGGTTCCTGTATCGGTTCTTCTTTTAGGTTCCTGCCGGAACCGGCGCAACTAGGCAGGGGGATCTCGGTTTTCTTACTCGGTCCTTGAAATGGGAGTGCCCAATGAAGTTCGTCACCCTTGCCGCGTTGGCGGCTCTAAGCGCTGCTGCCCCGGCGCTGGCCGACGACCTCGCCACCGAACAGGCGCGTGCCGACTATCACCAGGCCCGCGCGGACGCAGCGCGCGCGCAAATGCAGAAAGAGGATGCGCAGACACAGGCCGAGGCCGCCATCGACAATGCCGGCAGCGCGCAGGCCCAGGCCGACAATGCCCAGGCCGATGCCGACAGCGCCAGGCTCCAGGCTCAGGCTGCCCAGTCGGCGGCAGCCGATCTGCAGGCCCAGGCCGATAATGCCAGGCAGCAGGCCCAGGCTTCGCAGTCCGCGGCCGCCGGCGCCCAGGCTCAGGCCGATGTGGCAACGGTGGAACGCGAACAGGCTCTCGCCCGTGCCCACGCCGCCCGCGAAGACAT
>JBEHXB010000344.1:0-3139 GCA_048498895.1 Pseudomonadota bacterium | reverse complement strand
GCTTCATCAAAGACTCGCCTTCAGTCCAGCCCAGGCGCCGAAGCCCGGGCGCTGGAATCCGTCCGGATCCTGGTAGCGTTCATCGAACAGATTCTCCACCCGGCCAAAAAGGGCAAATTCGGGAATGACCTGCCAGGTGGCCGCCAGATTTACCGTTGCATAACCCCCAAGCCTTTCGCGCACGAAGCTTTCGCGGCCGATATCGTCGCGCGGCCCCACATACAGCACGCTGGCGTCCAGCAGCAGCGCATCGTCCGCCTGCCACGCGGCGTCCACGCTGGCCTTGTGCCGCGGGCGGCGCAGCAGCGCGTCATGCGTCACCGCATTGACCGCCTCCGTATAGGTATAGTCCGCGCGCAGGGTCAACGCCTCGATGGGCTTGTAAACCACGAAGCTTTCAACGCCTTGGGTGCGGGCGCGATCGACATTGACGGGCGTGAAGGCGGCGTCGTAGTTGATCAGATTGTCAATGTCGTTGTGAAACCATGTCACGCCCGCGCTGGCTGCGCCGTCCAGGAAACCCTGTTCCAGGCCGACGTCATAACCGGTATTGGTTTCCGGTTTCAGCAATGGGTTGTGACCGAAAGGCCCGAACAGCTGTTGCAGCGACGGCGCCTTGAAACCACTGCCGGCGCTGGCCTTCAGGCGGGTCTGGCCCAAAGTCCAGCTCGGGGCGACATGCCAAGTCAGTTTGTCGCCATAGCGGCTGTTGTCGTCGTAACGCAGGCTGGCACTGTTGCCCAGGCCGCCGCCGAAATCGGAATTCAGTTCAGCGTAACCGGCGCTGGTGGTAATACCGAAGGAAACCGGCTTGTGGATGGTGTCGCGCGCCGTCTCGGCGCCCAGCACCAGTGTCTGACCTTCAAAGATTACGGCATGACCCTGCCAGTCGAGCTTGATGCGATTGCCCGCCACCAGTGAATAGCCGTTGTCGGGATCGGCGTCGGAGATGGCGCTGCTGCTGTAGGCCAGGCCCAGCTCCTGGGTGATGCCACCCAGGGCCAGATTGGCACTTGCGCGGCCGTCATATTGCAAGGTGGCGATACGGCTGCGCGCGCGTGCCGGGTAGGAGGTGAAAGTCGTCAGATCGAACGCATCGTTGGTGATCTTGCCCAGACTGGTGTTCACATGCGCCACCAAATTCAGGTGCAACGCGTCGCTGAGGTCATAGCCCAGTTTGGTGCTGCCGGTGACGTTGTCATAATAATCGTCGTTGCGCTTTTCGCCCGGCAACAGGAGGGACAGCGGCGTCACCGCCGTTGCACCCACATGCTGGTGCTGGAGGGTGGCGACGTAATGGAAGCCGCTGTCCGACCCGGCCAGCGAGGCCATCTGGTTGAAGGTATCGAACGAGCCGCCCTCGGCGCTGGCGGTAAGACGTGCCGGCCCCTCCCCGTCCTTTGTGGTGATGGAGATCACGCCACCGATCGCGTCCGAGCCGTAAAGACCCGATTGCGGCCCGCGCAGGACTTCCACGCGCGCAATGTCGCCCGCCAGGAGCTTGGAAATATCGGCCTGGCCAGTGGGATTGGACGCGTCGCCGATATCGATGCCGTCCAACAGCACTTTCGTGTGGTTGGAATTTGTGCCCCGCAGGAAGATCGAGGTCTGTGCGCCGGCACCGCCGCTTTGGGCGATGTTCAGGCCCGGTACGTCGCGCAGCACATCCGCCAGCGACTGCTGCTGGCGCAGGGCGATGTCGGCAGCCGTGATGACGCTGACGCTGCTGCCAACTTCGGCAGCGGGCGTGGCCAGCCGCGTGGCGCTGACCACCACGCTTTCGTCACCGGGATTGAAATCGTCAGCCTGCGCGATGCCGGTCAATAGCGCCAGCGCGGCGGTTGTTGTGAAGAGCTTCTTGAACATGGCTGTCCCCTGGCAGGGAGATGCCGCACGCCCGGCTGTGATGTGTGCTGAAATTGCGCACGGCGACCTCCATTGGCGTCGCCATCGCGGTTTCTCCCGCTGCATTTGGCGCACCCCGGCCGCATGCAAGACGACAGCGCAAGGCAGGTTTCCTGGCTTCCGGGTCTGGGCTTGACCCACCTTCCCAGCCTCCATGCGGATGCCAGTGGTTTTTTCGGGCCTTGCTCGCCGGTTACAGTTGCGGGGGCAGCCGCGGCGTTCAACCGCGTTCCCTACACCTAGCACCTGAGGCGGCTTATCGGACAGCGGCCGGGCGCCGTCAAGCGGGCCCCGCGGATCGGCGCCGAATTGGGCCGGACGGCAAAGGCAATTGCGCGGAAGCGTGGTGGTCGGAAGATTATTCCGCACTCCCAGGTCGGTCTTCCGGCTGGCGGTTTCGACAATTCCCTTGCGAAATATGTGGAAAACGTGACGCAAGACGGGAGCACGCCAGCGGGTCTACACTGGGCCGACCCACCCCATAGGAGGATTTCATGCCGCTTGCCATAAACGAAACCGCGCCCGACTTCACCGCCGATTCCACCGAAGGACCGCTGCACTTCTATGACTGGGCGGGCGACAACTGGGTGTTGTTCTTCTCCCATCCCAAGGACTTCACCCCCGTCTGCACGACAGAACTTGGTGCGGTGGCCAAGCTGAAACCTGAATTCGACAAGCGCGGCGTCAAGGTGCTGGGCCTGTCGGTCGATCCGGTCGTGAACCACACCAAATGGGCCGAGGACATCCGGGAGACGCAGGGCATGGCGCCGAACTATCCCATGATCGGCGATACCGACCTGAAGGTCTCCAAGCTTTACGGCATGCTGCCCGCTGACACATCAGGCACTTCGGAAGGACGCACGCCTGCCGACAACGCCACCGTGCGCAACGTCTTCGTCATCGGCCCGGACAAGAAGATCAAGCTTGTGCTGATCTACCCCATGTCAACGGGGCGCAACTTCGCGGAAATCCTGCGCGCGATCGATTCCATACAGCTGACCGCCAGGCACAAGGTGGCGACGCCGTCCGACTGGAAACAGGGTGAGGACATCATCATCAGCGGAGCGATCAACAACGAGGAAGCCGGCAAGCTGTTCCCCGGCTACAAGACGCACAAGCCCTATCTGAGGACGGCGGCGGCGCCGAAGTAACACGCCCGGCGCGTCGTGCCGGGACAAACACGACGGCGTGAAGCGGGGAAGACCATCAGGCGGCCGGCGCATCGCCTTGGCTT
>JBEHXB010000343.1:0-3154 GCA_048498895.1 Pseudomonadota bacterium | reverse complement strand
CAGGGGCCATGGGGATTTTTCCCTTGGGCTTTACGCGATGGCCGGGGCGGCGGCGATTTCGGCGCTGCTGAGCTATATGCTGATGCGCTTCAGATGGGATCATGCACCGGCACGGAGTGCGCCATGATTGTCGAAACGGCACTTTTCACCGTCCGCGAACAGGATGTCGGACTGTTCCGCCAGACCTTCGCCGGCGCCAGACGTTTTATCGAAACGTCAAAAGGGTTTTGCCGCCTTGAAATGCACCAGGGCATCGAGGCCCCCAACACTTTCATCCTGATCGTGTGGTGGCAGACGCTTGAAGACCACACCGTCACATTCAAGCAGTCGGAGAACTTTACCCGGTGGCGCGCGGAGATCGGTCATCTCTTTGCCGCACCACCGGTCGTGAGCCACTATACGGTCGACCCGGCTGCCTGACGATCCTTCGGCCGCGAAAAGGGACGGCGGGATGCGGTCCCGCCCGCAGTTGGAGGAGACACGTCAGTAATTATAGCGCAGGCCCAGGAAGAAATTACGGCCCGTCTGGTGATAATAATACAGCCGGTGCCCGATTGAATCGGCGTACTGATAGGTCGGCTGGTTGGTCAGGTTGATCGCATCGAAGGTCGCGGTGAAATTGTCGTTGATCTTGTAGCTGGCCGAAGCGTCGATGTTCAGGGTCGCGGCGTTGACGATGACGTCGTTCAGGTTGCCCGGATTGATGCTGGCCAAATACTTGCTGCGGAAGGACGCGGTGCCACGCAGCGAGAACACAGTGTCGTCGTAATAGAGCGTGGCGCTGTAGGAGGTCCGCGACAGGCCGGTCAGGTCGGTCCTGGCCAGTACCGTGCCGTTGGAATTGAAATAGGTCTGCGTGGCCTGCACAAAGGTCACGTTGCCGAGAAAGCCGGTGTTCTGGAACAGGTCCGGCAGGAAATCGAACGGCTGCTGCCATGAGATTTCCGTACCGTAAAGCGGCGCGCCCTTGGAATTGATGGGCTTGGAGAACAGCCACGTCGCCGCCTCGTTGCAGCCGGTGGCCGGCGGCGCCTGATAGGCCGCGCCGCACGCCGCGATCGCCAGGCTGTCGGGCACCCCATCGGTATTCTGGTTGAAGGCCACGCTCTGGCGCAGCGTCTGGATCAGCGAATCCAGGTGCTTGTAGAAGAAGGCGACCGAGAACAGCGCGCCCTTGTGGTAATACCACTCGAACGACATATCGGCCGTCTTGGCCCGATAGGGCAGAAGGTTGGGATTGTTCTCGGTCACGTTGAAGTTGCTGCCGGTGACCGTCGCGGTGGCCCCACCCGGCAGCAGGTTGTTCAGGTCGGGACGTGCCATCACATAGGCGCCGCTGAGGCGGATCAGAAAATCGTCGGTGGGCGAGAAGACCGCGTTGGCTGAAGGCAGTACGTCGTGATAGCTGCGCGACAACTGGGTGGTGATGATGGACTTCGACGCCGGATCGAAGCTGTAGCCCACGGTGTCCTGGTCGGTCTGCACATAACGCACGCCGACATTGCCGCGGAAAGGCACGCCGTAGAACATCGTGTCCCAGTCCGCCTGTGCCCAATAGCCCAGGTCGTTTTCGCGCACGATGCCATTCTGGCTGAGGAACTGGCCCGGCCCCTGCACGAAGGCCGCCTGGCTCTGATCCCAGATGTGGAACTGCCTGTTGAACGCTTCGATGTCCGGCACGGCCCAGGTGGTGGGAGTGCCGGGCCCGACGTCCAGCCCGTGCATGGTGATGAGCTGCGAATTGGCGGCCAAGGCCGCCGAGGATTCGATCGCCGCCGGAATGACATTGTCCTGGCTTGCCGTGGTGCCGTTGGTGCGCGCCGTAATCAGGGCGCGATAGCCGTAATTCTTGTAATCGAGGCCGGCCTTCACCGTCAGCCAGTCGAACGCCTTGTATTCGCCTTCCACCTGGACGGTGCGGAAGCCGTTGTTGACATAGGCCTGGCGCTCGCGGATCTGCGACAGGAACCAGCCGTTGGTCGAGGTGACGTCGACATTGCCGTAGTTGAAGGCCGGCAGCTTTGCCAGATCGCCGCGGTAATCGAAGGAGTAGGGATTGGCGAGCGTGCCGGCGCCGCCCCCTGCCCCGCCCGGGCACCCCGACACCGCCCCGGTCGCAGATGTCGCGGCATTACAATCATAATCCATGGTCAATGTGGTCTGGATCGGGTTGCTGTGGTGGGATTCCGACCACCCCAACATTCCGTGCACGCTCAAGACGTCGCTGAAGGTGTGGTTGAAGTCCAAGGACACCTGCTTGAAGCGGGTGTCGAGATGATCGAGCCGGTGCTCGGATCTCAGGCCTGCATTGACGGCCTGGACATAGTCCAGATTGTTGGCCACCGGATTGACGTCATAATTCAGCACGCCGATGCTGCCGGCACCCAGGATCGGCGCGTTCAGGCCGGCGATGGTGCTGCTGACATTGTTGTTCGAGAAGGATTCGGCCTCCAGATAGTATTCCTGCCGCTCCACCGCGAAATCGGCATAGAGCGCATCCAGCGTGAAGAGGGTTGCATCGTCCGGCTGGTACTGGACCGATCCGGTCAGGCCCAGCCGCTTTTCATGGTTGGTGATGTTGTCGTAGCGGGGAAAGCGCGGCCGGAACGCTTCATTGACGACGTCGTAGTTGTTGGGATGCGTGGCGGCGTTGTAGTTGGCGCCGTTCGGAACCGCGCCCACCGTCTGGCGATTGGGCGCAGTGGCGCTGGCGGGCGTAAAGGCCTGGGTCGCCGCGGCGCCCGGCAACGGGCCGGGCGGATTGAACGCGACATAGCCCAGGCGTTGGCCGGTCGAGCATTGCGAGCTCGCGCCCGGCACATTGTTGACGCAGCCGGCGATATAGGGCGAGGAGTGGTTGCCTGTCTGGGCGGTGTTGTCGTTCTGCCAGCGCACCGTGCTGGAGCCGTTCTCCAGGCCGTTCTGAATTTGGTAAGCGCCCGACAGCAGCACGCCCAGCCTGCCGCCCATGAAGGTGTCGGACACCAGTCCCGCCACCCGCGGGTTGAAACCGCCGGACAGGTCGTTGTAGCCACCTTGTGCCGATGTCACCAATGTGAAGCCCGGCTTGTCGAACGGATGGGCGGTGTGCAGGTCCACCGTGGCGCCCAGCGAGCCTTCCTCGACCTCGGCCGAGGCGGTCTTGTGCACGGTG
>JBEHXB010000342.1:0-3162 GCA_048498895.1 Pseudomonadota bacterium | reverse complement strand
CAGGTCCTCGTCGGCCTTGAGGGTGTGCGCCAGGCTGCGGGCAAGTTGCGCGACCTCGAGCGAGTGGGTCAGGCGGGTGCGGTAATAGTCGCCCTCATGCTGCACGAAGACCTGGGTCTTGTGCTTCATGCGGCGGAAGGCGCTGGAATGGATGATGCGGTCGCGGTCGCGGGAATAGCAGGATCGGGTGGGGCTTTCGGTTTCGGGATAAAGCCGGCCGCGACTGGTTCCCGGCCGGGCGGCATAGGGGGCATGGGCGCCCGGCGGGCTGATGATGGGGCCCAGAAGGTGCCCTGCGGGAACGGCGGGGTTGGTTTCGGCCATGCCGGGGACTACATAGAGGGCTGGCTGCGAACTGCAAGTACCTCGCGACAGAACCGGAATTTCGCCATGACCGCCATGCCCGTTACCATCTCCGACCGTGCCGCCCGCCGCATCGCCCAGATCCTGCAGGCCGAGGCCCCGCCCGCCATGCTGCGTCTGGCGGTGACAGGCGGAGGGTGCAGCGGGTTCCAGTACAATTTCGCCGTGGACGATGCGCGGACCGAGGAGGACCTGGTGCTGGAAAAGGACGGCGCCACGGTGCTGATCGATCCGGTGTCGCTGGATTTCCTGCAAGGGGCCGAGATCGACTTCACCGACGACCTGATCGGCCAGGCCTTCAAGGTCAACAATCCCAACGCGACCGCCAGCTGCGGCTGTGGCACCAGCTTTTCCGTCTGATGAAAATTGCCACCTGGAACGTCAATTCGATCAAGGCGCGGCTGGAGCCGGCACTGGCCTGGGTGAAAGAGGCCCGGCCCGACGTGCTGGCGCTGCAGGAGATCAAATGCGTCGATGACGCCTTCCCGCGCGAGCCTTTCGAGGCGCTGGGCTATAATTGTGCCGTACACGGACAGAAGACCTATAACGGGGTCGCCCTTCTTTCGCGCCGGCCGATGGAGGATGTCACCCCGCGCCTGCCCGACGGTGCCCCTCTTGCGGACGGAAGTGCGGACGACCATGCCCGCTATCTGGAAGCGCTGGTGACCGGCGAAAAGGGCGTGGTGCGGGTGGCCTCGATCTATGCGCCCAACGGCAATCCCCAGCCGGGCCCCAAATTCGATTACAAGCTGGCCTGGCTGGAGCGGCTGCGCATCCATGCCCGGGACCTTCTGGCCAACGAGGAGCCTGCGGTGCTGATGGGGGATTACAATATCATCCCCACCGACCTGGACGCGGAGAAGCCGAAGAACTGGCTGAAGGATGCGCTGTTCCAGCCGGAGTCGAAGGCCGCGCTCAGGCGCATCGAAAATCTGGGCTATACCGATGCCTTCCGCAGCCAACACCCGGAAGGCGGCCATTACACATTCTGGGACTATTTCGGATCGTGGGAGCGCAACAACGGTATCCGCATCGATCACCTGCTGCTCTCACCCCACGCCATGGACCGTCTGAAGGCGTCAGGCATCGACCGCCAGGTGCGTGGAGCATCGGAGAAGCCATCCGACCATGTGCCGGTGTGGGTGGAGCTGGATGCGTGAGGCGGCGCGTGATGGCGCGCGCCTTCGCCATCTGTCCGCCCCATTCTGCGTTATAGTGCCCTTTATCCCTGCCGGACCGATCATGGCCCACCGTCTCGCCCTCGCAGCACTTCTGGCTTGCGCCGTCCTTCCCGCACTGTGCAATCCGTCGGTGGCGGCGGACAGGCGCATCTATAAAGTCGACAGCGTGATCGCCACCGCCAAGGCCAAGGGCCGGATCGTGGTGATCCAGGCCAAGGGGGCGGTGTCGACCGGCGGCTGGCGGCAGGGCCGGCTGCACCTGCTGCACAATGACGGCAAGTCCCTGACGCTGGAATTCCTGGCAGCCCCGCCGCCACCGGAAATGACGGTTATCGAGCAACTGGTGCCGATAACGGCCAGCGCCGAAATCCGTACCCGCCGGCCCGTCGGCTCGATCCATGTGGTGGCGGATGCCAACGAAGTCACCGCCCAGGTCCTTCACTGATGTCAGGGTTGCCAAGCCTGTCTCCGGTTCGGTGAACCGGGCGATTTCAGAAACCGGAACGCCAAACCAAAAGCCCTTCAGGTGACCATCATGCAGATCGACGTCATTTCCGACACGGTGTGTCCATGGTGCTTTATCGGCAAGCGCCGGCTGGGTCGCGCCATGGCGCTTCGTCCCCGCGTCGAATTCGACCTGAAATGGCGGCCCTTCCAGCTGGACCCCACGATTCCCAGGGGCGGGATGGAGCGCGCGGCCTACATGACCGCCAAGTTCGGCGGCGGCGCGCAGATCGCGCAGATGGACGCCATCATCGCGGCGGAGGGCGCCAAGGAGGGCATCGAATTCGACTTTGCCGCCATCCGGCGCCGGCCCAACACCCTCGACTCCCACCGGCTGGTGCATTGGGCCGAGGCGGCGGGCGTGCAGGACGACGTAGTGGAACGGCTGTTCATTGCCTATTTCGAGAATGGCGAGGATATCGGCGACATCCGTGTGTTGTCGGACATCGCCGATTTCTGCGGCATGGACGGAATCGAGGTGGCGCGCCTGCTCGAAAGCGATGAGGACACCGCGCTGGTGGAGCGCGAGGACCGGTTGGCCCGCGAAATCGGCGTGACCGGCGTTCCCGCCTTCATCTTCGGCGGCCGGGTGGCTGTGTCAGGGGCACGAGAACCGGAAATGCTGGCCGAAGCAATCGACCGGGCGCTGGAGACGGCGGATGTCCTCGGCGAAGATGAAGAAGACGACGAGGGCTAGCGCCCACTGGGGGCATACCATTTCAGCCAGAATGGCGCGCGCTGGTCCTGGCAGACCACATCGGTGGCGCGGCCAATGCCCCCCATGTCCTTGGTGAGGCAGCCCGCAGGCGCCATGTCGTTGTCCATCTGATAACGAGTCCAGTGCGTGCCGTCCGCGTCGGCCTTGTAGAAGAACAGACCGGCAGCCTGACCATTGCCGCCCGCCACGATTTCGGGCCGGCCGTCGCCGTCCGCATCCACCAGGGTCAGGGCATGACCGCCCTTGAGCTGGTCGTCGATCACCTGGCGCGTATACCCCCCGCTTCCGTCGGGCATATGCACCACCACCATGTTGCCGTGGAACGGTTCGATGGTGACGAAAAATTTCTTCCCATTGAAGTCGCCGATGGCGGATTCGCCGGAGCCGCCGCCCGGC
>JBEHXB010000341.1:0-3176 GCA_048498895.1 Pseudomonadota bacterium | reverse complement strand
GTGGCGGCGCCGCGGTGCTTGAGCCAGCGCATGATGGTCTGGTTCTTGTTCAGCACCTGCATGCGGTAGATGCCCAGATTGTAATTGTCCTCGCGCGCGTCGGTGGGGCCGCGTGTCACGACCAGTGGCCAGGTGATCAGCGGCGCCGGCTCGCCCGGCCAGCAGGTCATCACCGGCAGCTTGTTCAGGTCGATGTCGTCACCGCGCAGCACCACTTCCTGGCAGGGCGCGCGGCTGACGGTCCTGGGCTTCATCGCCAGCACCGTCTTGACCAGCGGCAACAGTTCGGCCGCCTCGCCGAAGCTGCGCGGCGGCTGCGGCTGGCGCAACTGGGCAAGAAGCTCGCCCACCTCGCGCAGGTCGAGCGCGGTGGTGCGTTCCTTGCCGTTCATCGTCACGCCCATCGCCACCCGGCGCACCGTGCCGAACAGGTTTACCAGCACCGGCATGTCGGCGATCGAGCCGTCGGCGCGCACGGGCTTTTCGAAGATCACCGCGGGCCCGCCTTCGGCAATCAGGCGGGTCTGTATCTCGGTCATCTCCAGCACGGTGGAGACGGGCTCCTTCACGCGCACCAGCGCGCCGTCCTTTTCGAGCCGGGTCAGGAAATCACGCAGGGACCTGTAGGGCATGGCTATGGCGGTGTGGCTCTACATCTTCACGCCGTGGATCGGCGGTTCGTCCTCGTCCATCGTTTCGACGATACCGCGTCCGACATGACTGCGCGAGCGGCTGTACAGGAAATAGACCAGAAGCCCGATCGCGCCCCAGACCGGCAGGACCAGTATCGCGGTCAGCGGCAGGGAAAAATAAAGGACCAGGCAGCCGATGACAGCGAGCGGCGCGACGATCCAGAGGCCGGGTGTGCGGAACGGGCGCTTGCGGTCGGGAGCCTTGCGGCGCAGGACCATGACCGAGACCGCCACCATGAGAAAGGCGAACAGGGTGCCGGAATTGGAATAGTCGGCCAGCCGTCCCACCGGCAGCACGGCGGCGGCTATTGTTGCGCCCACCCCGGTGACAAGAGTGACGACATGGGGCGTCCTGAAGCGCGGGTGCACCGACGCCAGCTTTTCGGGCAGAAGGCCGTCGCGCGCCATGGTGAAGAAGACGCGGGTCTGGCCGAACATCATCATCAGCACGACAGAGGGCAGCGCCAGCACCGCGGCCAGGCCGACAAGCCGGCCCAGCGCGGGCCATCCGATGGCATCCAGCACATGGACCAGCGCCTCCCTGGAACAGACCAGCGGCTGCAGCGAACCCGACATGGTGATCGCGGCGCAGCGCCCCGCCATTTCTGGTGAGCCCGGCGGCAAGGTGGCGCCGCCTTGCATCAGGGGCTGGGCGCCTATCGCCCCGATCGCCCCGCTCGCCACCAGCAGATAGAAAAGGGTGCAGATTCCCAGCGTGCCGATCAGGCCGATGGGCACGTTGCGCTGCGGGTCGCGCACTTCCTCGGCGGCGGTGGAAACCGCGTCGAACCCCACATAGGCGAAGAAGATCGAGGCCGCGGCGCCGAACACGCCCGCCGAGCCCGCCGGCATGAAGGGCGTGAAATTGTCGGCCTTGAGGACGGGAATGGTCAGGGCGATGAAAAGGGTCAGCGCGGAAATCTTGATCAACACCAGGACCGCGTTGACGCGGGCGCTCTCGGTCGTGCCGAGGATCAGAAGCCAGGTCACGGCCCCGGAAATCAGCACGGCCGGAACATTGATCCAGCCACCGACCTTCAGCGCCGTGAGCAGGTCCGCGCTCGGCGATGCCCCGAAGAACAGCTGCACCTTGGCCATCAGCGCGTCGGCGTTGCTGATGGATGCCGGGATGTTCAGCCCCAGCCCGTGCGCCAGCCCCACGGCGTGATTGGACCAGCCCACCGCGACCGCGCTGGCGCCCACCGCGTATTCCAGGATCAGCGCCCAGCCGACCATCCACGCCATCAGCTCGCCGACCACCGCATATGTATAAGTGTAGGCGGAGCCCGCCACCGGCACCATCGAGGCAAGCTCGGCGTAGCACAGCGCCGCCACGCCGCAGACGAACCCCGCGACGACGAAGGACAGGAGCATGCCCGGCCCCGCCTTCTGCGCTGCTTCGGCCGTCAACACGAAAATGCCGGTGCCGATGACCGCGCCGATGCCCAGCAGGGTGAGCTGGAAGGCGCCCAGCGACCGGTGCAGGCCTCTCTTTTGCGCCGTCGCCAAAATGGCATCCAGCGGCTTGACACGGTCGAACAGCATCACGATCTCCCCAACGCAGCGCGGTTACTGTGACAGAGGCATCTTTCCCCGCCTAGCCCCCGGTGATGAGCCGGAATACCCCCGTATCACGAATCTCGCGATCCTCCAGGTCGCGCGTGGTGGCCACCTGATAGCGGGCCAGTTGTTCCACGCCGTCCCGCGGGAAATAGCTGCGGCCCGGATCGCCCAGAAGGATGTCGGCGGGTTGCGCCTTCAGCCACGCCAGCAGCCGTTCGGCCAGCGGCCTTTCGTAAAACAGGTCGCCCACCAGGATCACATCCCACGCGGACGGCGCGCCGATCAGATCTTCGCTGGTCACGGCGATGTCGCAGCCATTGGCCCGGGCGTTCATCCGCATCGCCGCGCAGGCGAAGGCATCGATGTCGGCGGCCAGCACGCCGGCGGCACCCGCCTTCGCCGCGGCGATGGCGACCAGCCCGGAGCCCGATCCGATGTCCAGAACGCGCCGATCCCTTACGAGGTCGGGATTGTCCAGGATGTGGCGCGCCAGCGCCTGTCCGCCCGCCCAGGCAAAGGCCCAGTAGGGTGGCGGCACGCCGATCTTCGAAAGTTCTTCTTCGGTCTTGTGCCACAGGGGAACCACTTCGCCCGCCAGGTGCAGCCGTATCTCCGGCACCAGCGGCGGCGCCAGGAGCACGGCATTGGCACGGATGAAATCTTCGGGATTCACGCGCCGTGCACCAGCGCGAACATCAGGCCAAGCGCCAGCAGGACGGTGCCGCCGATGCGCTCGCGCCAGACCGCGTGGCCGCCCGCGCGCCTGCCGCCCGCCGCCGCCAGCCAGCCATAGCCGGACAGGATGGTGCTTTCGCCGAGGAAGGTGATCACGAACATCAGGACATATTGCGGTATCAGCGGGCGGGCGGTGTCGATGAACTGGGGAAGCAGCGCGCCGAAGAACAGCAGCGCCTTGGGATT
>JBEHXB010000340.1:0-3178 GCA_048498895.1 Pseudomonadota bacterium | reverse complement strand
CGCCATCGCGCGGCGTTGAAGGAAGCGCTGACGGCCTTGCAGCATGGCCTGGATGCTCCCGCCGCACGGCCCGAACTGCTGGCCGAGGATCTGCGCCTGGCGATGCGCGCTATCGGCCGCATCACCGGCCGCGTCGATGTCGAGGAGGTACTCGACTTCGTCTTCCGCGACTTCTGCATCGGCAAGTAGCGCATCGTCACAGACTGCTTCCGGCCGGCGTGATCACCGCCATTGTTTCATCCCGCGATGCCTTCCGGCATGGAGGCGACGACGGCGGCGGCGACGTAGAGGCCAATGCCAAAAACGGTGTGAGTGGCGATGCTCTTGATGCAGTTGCGCAGCGGCGTCCTGGTTTTCGATGACGCGACGCCCGCGCCCATCGCCGGCTGCATCACCAGCAACGGCGCGGCGACGGTGACGATGCCGGTGATGATTGCAGGCAATGGTGTGGGCGTGGCCAGCCATGCCGGGCCGACAACGGCAACCAGCATGACCACGAAAGCGATGCCGATCGCATAATGGGCCAGCCATCCCAGCAACAGCTCGCGCTTGACCGGCGCGGCCTTCACGATGCTGTCGTGGCGGAAGACGCCGCCGGGCCAGTGGCCGATCCAGCGGCCCAGCAGGTTGAAGCTCTGGACGGGCACGCCAAGCCGCTTCAGAAACATCAGCCATCCGTCCATCGCCAGCGTGGCGCCCGCACCGATGGCGATGATGCGGATGGCGTGGTCGATCACCTCGTTCATTGTCTTCTCCTTCGTCTTGCGATGCGGCTTGTGATGGCCAGGCCGCGCGCTTAACCTGCCACTTGAAGTTAACTTGAGGTCAAGGGATGAAAGACCTGGATATCGCCCAGGTCGCGCAACGTTCCGGCGTACCTGCCTCGACGCTGCGCTTTTATGAGGAGAAGGGCCTGATCGCCTCTATCGGGCGGCGGGGCCTGCGCCGGCTGTTCGATCCTTCCGTGCTGGAGCGGCTGAACCTGATCAGCTTGGGGCAGGTGGCAGGATTCACCCTGGACGAGATCACCGCCATGTTCGCGCCGGGCGGCAAGCCGCGCATCGACCGCAAGCTTCTGGCGGACAAGGCGTCCGCGCTGGATAAAACCATCCGGGAGCTGCGTGCGCTGCGTGACGGGCTGCGTCACGCCGCGGCATGTCCGGCACCCAGCTATCTGGAATGTCCGACCTTCCGGCGCCTGCTGCGGGCGGCTGCCATTGGAGTTATCCGGCCGCCCGCCGGTCCGAAGCGGGGCCGGCCGCGGATTCCATAAAGCGCCTTGTGCATGAACTGGCGCGCGCGTATGAGCCCGGCCCATGAGGCATTTCGACGTCATCGTGATCGGCGGTGGCCATGCCGGCTGTGAGGCGGCCGCGGCATCGGCGCGATTTGGCGCCAGGACACTGCTGCTGACGCATCGCTTCGACACGCTGGGCGAGATGTCGTGCAATCCGGCCATCGGCGGTGTCGGCAAAGGCCATCTGGTGCGCGAGATTGATGCCCTGGACGGGCTGATGGGGCGCGTCGCCGATGCGGCGGGCATCCAGTTTCGCCTGCTCAACCGGCGCAAGGGCCCGGCGGTGCGCGGGCCCCGCGCCCAGGCCGACCGCGCCCTCTATCGCCAGGCGATGCAGCGGCTGCTGCGCCAGACCGCCAGCCTCGAAATCCGCGAGGCAGCCGCCGAAGACCTGATTTTGAAGGACGGAATCGTCACCGGGGTGGTGACGGCGGATGGCGAAACGATTTCCTGCGGCAAGGTGGTCCTGACCACCGGGACCTTCCTGAATGGCCTGATCCATATTGGCGAAACCAGGATTGCGGCCGGGCGGATGAAGGTCACCGAGGGCGCCGAGCCGCCCTCCATCGGCCTGTCGCGCACGTTATATGGCTTGGGCCTGTCGATGGGGCGGCTGAAGACGGGTACCCCGCCACGGCTGGACGGGCGCACCATCCAGTGGCACCGGTTGGAGATGCAGCCGGGCGACGACCCGCCCCAGCCCTTCTCTTTCCTGACCAGCAGGATCACCACGCCCCAGGTCCAGTGCGGCATCACCCGCACGACCCTTGAGACCCACGCCATCATCCGCGCCAACCTGCACCGCGCGCCCATGTATAGCGGCCAGATCGCCTCTACTGGGCCGCGCTATTGCCCGTCCATAGAGGACAAGGTCAGCCGGTTCGCGGATCGCCAGTCCCACCAGATTTTCCTGGAACCAGAAGGGCTTAGCGACGATACGATCTATCCGAACGGGATTTCCACCTCCCTGCCCCAGGACGTTCAGCATGCCCTTCTGGCCACGATTCCCGGATTGGAGACCGCGTTGGTGCGCCGTCCCGGCTATGCCATCGAGTATGATTATGTCGATCCGCGCGAGCTCACGCCCGCGCTTGAGGTAAAGCGGGTGCCCGGCCTTTACCTGGCGGGCCAGATCAACGGCACTACCGGTTATGAGGAAGCCGCCGGTCAGGGGCTGGTGGCGGGCTGGAATGCCGCCCGGGCTGCGGGCGGCTCGGCCCCTGTCATTCTGGAACGGGCACGAGCCTATATCGGGGTGATGATCGACGATCTGGTGACCAAGGGGGTCAGCGAGCCCTATCGCATGTTCACCAGCCGGGCCGAATATCGGTTGACCCTGCGCGCCGACAATGCCGATCAGCGACTGACCCCGATGGGGCTGGATGGCGGGATCGTCGGGCCCGAACGCGCTTTGGCCTTCGCGGGGAAGCTGGAACGCCTGTCTGTTTCACGTGAAACAATGGCTGGCCTGTCCCTTACTCCCAACGAGGCGGCGCGGCGCGGGATTGCCGTGCGCCAGGACGGGGTGCGCCGTACCGCACAGGACCTGCTGGCGCTGACGGAATTCCCCGTTCTTTCAGGGATTTGGCCGGAATTGGGGACTTTTACCCCCGATGTGGTCGAGCAGCTGGAAATCGATGCCCTGTATGCCGGGTATCTGGACCGCCAGGACGCCGATATCATCGCCTTCCGGCGCGACGAATCCCGCGCCCTGCCAGCCGGATTGGATTATGGGGCCGTGGCGGGCCTGTCGAATGAAATTCGCCAGAAGCTGGAGCGCATCCGGCCCGGCACCCTGGGCCAGGCCTCGCGCATCGAGGGCATGACCCCGGCGGCGCTGATCCTGGTTCTGGCCCACGTAAAAAGCCAAAAGGCCGTAAA
>JBEHXB010000339.1:0-3183 GCA_048498895.1 Pseudomonadota bacterium | reverse complement strand
GGCGGAAATGACGCTGGAAGGCGGTGATCACCTTGTCCGGCGGCGCCGACGGGTCATAGCCGAAACGCACCAGCGAATCCGGTCCCAGGTTGCCGGGCTTTCTTTGCGGTCCCCCGTTAGTCGGGAAAAGGCCGATGCCCGCCTTCGCAAGACGCGCCCACGGAAACAGCTCGCCCGGGTCTTCCTTGCGCGCGGGGGCGACATCGCTGTGGCCCAGCACCCGCCAGGACGGAATGGGATGGCGCATCAGGATGGAATGGCACAGCGTGGTCAGCGCGGCGATCTGTTCAGGGGGAAACGGGCGATAACCGAAGGCATGGCCGGGATTGACCAGCTCGATGCCGATGGAGCGGGCGTTGATGTCACCTGCGCCTGCCCAGTACGACACGCCGGCGTGCCAGGCGCGCCGTGTCTCCGACACATGGGCGTAAGTGGTACCGTCCTCGCCGATGGTGTAGTGCGCCGAAACTTTCGCCGCCGGATCGGTAAGCCGCGCCAGCGCCGCTTCCGCCGTCGGCATGCCGGTGTAATGCAGCACCAGCATATCGACTGGCGCTCCGCCCCGGTCGTCATGATTTGGCGAAGGCCGGTCCACCCGCTTCACCTCAGCCCCCGCTCCTCGCGTATTTTGCCCCAGGCATTGTTGATCGCCGCCAGCTTGTCGTTGGCCAGCTTCTCGAACTCCTGCGGCACGCCGCGCGCGATCAGGCTGTCGGGGTGGTTCTCGCGCACCAGCCGGCGATAGGTCTGGCGGATTTCGTCGTCGCTCGCGACATAGGAGACGCCCAGGATCACATACGGATCGGTCAGTTCGGGCGCGAAATGGGCGGCGCGGATGCGGCGGAATTCGTTGGGCGCGAAACCGAAGATTTCCGCGACCCGCTCCAGAAACGCCGATTCCCCCGGGTGCAGCACGCCGTCGGCCTTGGCGATCTCGAACAATCCGTCAAGAATGTCTTCCAGCACCGCCGGGTTGTCCATGAACAGCCGCGCGATCTGGCCGGCATAATACTCGAAGCCGGCGATGTCCCGGCGCGCCAGGTTGAAGATGCGCGCGACATTGGCCTCTTCCTCGGGCGGCACGCGGAACACGCGCTGGAAGGCGGCAAGCTCGGCATCGCTGACATCGCCGTCCGCCCGCGCCATCTTGCCGGCCAGCGCGATCACCGCGATGGTGAAGGTCAGGCCGGGATCGGCCTCGCGGTCGATCAGGAAATGACCTGCCACCACGCCGACCAGCGCGCCGACGGGGCCGCCGATCGCAAGTCCCGCAGCCGCACCGCCGACCTTGCCCCAGACTGACATGGCACTCAGTCTAGCTTGCCGGACGGCGGCTGCGAACCCTTGCCGACGCTTTTGCGGCCTGCGCGTTTCAAGAGGAAGCTGGCCGCCAGCCCCAATGCCAGCATCAACGAGGCCAGCACCCACTGGCCGTTCTTGAGCGCGGCGTTGCCCGAGGCGCCGATGTCCGCCTGCACCAGCGTCATCGGCAACATTCCGATGAAGGAGCCGAACAGATATTGCCGCCAGCCTATGTTGGTCATCGCCAGCACGGTGTTCGCCACACTGTGCGGCACCGGCGCCAGGCGCAGGATCGCCACCGCCCGCCAGCCGCCATGTTCGGCCCGCTCGACCATACGGCCGATGCCGGGCGACATGTCCAGCAGCCCGGTCGCGCCGACCCCGCGTGCCAGGGCAAAGCCGGCCGCCGCGCCCGCCATGGCGCCGGCCATCGCCCATGTCGCGCCCCAGACGAAACCGAACACCAGCCCCGCGGCGATGCCCAGGACCGTGCGCGGCACGAACAGAAGGCTGGCCGCCACCTGCAGGACGATGAAGATCAGCGGCGCCAGCGGCTGGGCGGCGACGGCGTGCGCGATCGTCACGGGATCGGCGGCGTGCAGGTGCGTCAGCGCCAGGCCGACACCGGCTGCCACCACCAGGACCACGATGAGGCGCAGCGCCTTCACGTCAGGCGGCGTCCACTGCGCGCGGATTGTAGTTCAGCAGCGGCGCAAGCCAGCGCTCGGCTTCCTGAACACTCCAGCCCTTGCGGCGGGCATAATCCTGCACCTGGTCGCGCTCGATCTTGCCGATGCCGAAATAGCGGCTTTCCGGGTGGGAATAATAGAAGCCGGATACGGACGAGCCCGGCCACATGGCATAGCTTTCCGTCAGTTTTATGCCGACCCTGTCTTCAGCATCCAGCAGCCTGAACAGCGTTCCCTTCTCGCTGTGCTCGGGCTGGGCGGGATAGCCTGGCGCCGGACGGATGCCGGCATATTTCTCCGCGATCAGGTCCTGGTTGGAGAGTTGCTCGTCGGCGGCATAGGCCCAGAATTCCTTGCGCACGCGTTCATGCATGCGCTCGGCAAAGGCCTCGGCCAACCGGTCGGACAGAGCCGACAGCAGGATGGCGGAATAATCGTCCTTGGCATCGCGGAAGGCTTGCAGACGCTTTTCCTCGCCGATACCCGCGGTCACGGCGAAGCCGCCGATATAGTCGCGAATTCCTTGCGGCGCGATGAAGTCGGACAACGCCAGGTTGGGCCGGCCCTGTTCGCGCGCCATCTGCTGGCGCAGCGTGTGCAGCGTGGCGACAGTCTCCTGGCGCGTGTCGTCGCCATAGACGAAGATATCGTCATCGGCGCTGTTGGCCGGCCAGAAGCCGATCACGGCGCGGGCGGTCAGCCATTTCTCGTCGATGATCTTCCTCAGCATGGCCTGGGCGTCGTGGTAGAGATCGGAAGCCGCCTTGCCCACCTTGTCGTCGGTGAGGATGTCGGGAAATGGCCCCGCCAGCTCCCACGCCTGGAAGAAAGGCCCCCAGTCGATATAGCGCTCCAGTTCGGACAGATCGTAATCGTAGAACACGCGGGTGCCCAGGAACGTCGGCGCCGGCGCGACCTTGGCGAAATCGGGGCGGGCGCGGTTGGCGCGCGCCTGTTCCAGGTTAAGGCGCTTGCCGCCGCCGCGATTGCCGGCATGGCCCCGGGCGATCTTTTCGTATTCGCTGCGGATCCCGGAGATATAGGCATCGCGGGTATCCTTCGACAGCAGGCTGGAGACAACACCCACCGCGCGCGACGCATCGGTGACATAGACTGTCTGGCCGCGCGAATAGGCCGGGTTGATCTTGACCGCCGTATGCACCTTGGACGTCGTCGCCCCGCCGATCAAAAG
>JBEHXB010000338.1:0-3203 GCA_048498895.1 Pseudomonadota bacterium | reverse complement strand
GCCGTCTTTTGTTTGATCCGCAGCAAGCGGATCTGTTGTGCGCGCGATCTATGGGAGCGTGGTGCATTGCTGTCAAGCAATGTACCGCGATGATTTTCGGCCGTTTTTAAGCGGGACCATGCCGCGACAAATTGAGAGACTTTGGTAATGGTTTAAGCGAAATAGGCCTATTCTGTATTCTATGTACGGATTCACATTGGCGCCTCGCCTGTTCGCCGAAAGCGGAGCCGCCTGGAACGGGGCTGATGCCGACGCCACGCTCACGCCATGCCAGAACCTGTGCGGTTGCGGTAACTCCGCGCGCTGCCAGCACTCTTTACTGAATGCGGTGCACTTTGAAAAGTCCGGGTTCGCCGCGGACCTGCAGATTGAAGCTGCCCAGAAAGCCCTTGCTCAGTTGCACCTGGTAGGCGTCGGCCGGTTTCTTCCAATGCGCGTAAGTCGTATCGCCATCAACCTGCCGCCACACCTGCCCGTTGCGCAGCGTGACGGTGAACCACCCGAGTTTGTCGAAACTGTACGAGGCCATTTGCGAAGAAACGCGGTCAACGTTGCCCAAGGGTGACACTGGTAGCGGTCTCGCGCCGAACCCGGCGGCTGGAATGGCGGGCGCCGGCGGCGGCGCGGGACGAATCGCCTGCAGCGCCGGCATGCGCGGCGCGCTTTCCAGGCCAAGCCGCACCCGCATCGGCTGCGCGGCGCCATAATAGCAGTCGAGCCATTGCCGTTCGTCGCCGACCGTCGTGCAGCGCACGGCGCCCGCCATCACCTGGTCGCGCACGGGAATATCGCCCGGTACCGGCGCACCGGCGGGGGGCTGTGCCACCAGCCGGGATTGCGATGCCGGAACGGGCTTCAATCCCAGGGCGGCCCGCACCGGTTGGGCGGCGCCGTAATAACAGTCCAGCCAGGTGCGCGAGTCGCCGATCGCGGCGCAGCGATAGGCACCCGACAGCACATCGTCGCGGGGCCGCGCCGATGCCGCATGGGCGGACACCGCCAGAAATCCCAGCGCAAGGAGAATGCAAATCCTGTTCATGACGTCATTATGCATGGCACACACCCTGTCGCAACGCGGAGACACTCGATTACAAACGCACCCGTATACAAGCCCGCGTGACGGAGGCTAAGCTTTGCCAAGCGCAGCAAGCGCGCAAGAGCGACCGGTCCGGCAACGGTCCGCGTAGCGGGGAAATTTCGGGGAGGCTTTGATGAATTCCAAATTCCGGTACACCGGCCATTGTGCCGTTGCCATGGCCGCGCTTCTTCTGGCGGGCGCGAGCGCGCATGCCGAACTGGCGGTCTCGGCCAATGACGGAAAGCAGCTGCGCCCCGGCGACACGATAAATTATGTTGAGCCGGACAGCGTCACGGTGCTGGACATCGCCGGCAATGGCGTAAAGCGGCTGGGCACGGTTGCGGCACCGGCCTGCATGATCGGCTCGCCCACCGCGGTGGCGGTTTCAAAAGACAGCCGCTTCGCCATCGTCACCGCCTGCCAGAAGATGGAAGGCGACAAGCTGGTGCCCAACGACACGGCCTCGGTGATCGATCTTTCCAATCCCCGCAATCCGCGCGTGATCCAGACCCTGCAGACCGGCCACCAGCCCGGCGGCGTCTCCATCAGTCCCAACGGCAGGCTGGCGCTGATCGCCAACGGCCAGGACAATTCGGTGTCGGTTTTCTCGATCGCCGGCAAGACCCTGACAGCCGCCGGCACGGTGACGCTGCCGGACAAGTCCGGCCCCTCCGACGTCGTGTTCACGCCGAACGGCAAGACCGCGATCGCGGTGGGCCGCGGCGATTCGCAGATGCTGGTGCTGGCAGTGGACGGTTCGCACGTCACTTATACCGGCCGTTCCTTCGAACCGGGCCGCACGCCCTATGGCGCGGTGGTGACCCATGACGGCAAGTACGTCATCAACACCAATCTGGGCGGCGCGATGCCGCCGCCCGGCAGTCCCCCGCCGGGCCGGGGCGCACGCCGCGCCGGCACCATCTCCATGAGCGACATCGCCACCGGCAAGGTGGTGCAGAGCGTGGAGGTCGGTCCCACGCCCGAACATGTCACCATGTCGGGCGACGGCAAATACATCGCGGTCGTGGTAGCCAATGGCACCGCCTCGGTGCGGTCCGATCCCAAATGGGACTCCGTGCTGGGCCTTCTGGAAATATACAAGGTGGGCGACGGCACCCTGACACCGGCGGGCCGCTCCGACACCGGCCACTGGTGCCAGGGCGCCACCTTCAGCAGGGACAACAAGACCGTGTTGCTGCAATGCGCGGCCGAGCGGGAGATCGAAGTCTTCCATTATGACGGCAGCAACCTGACCTGGGACAAGGGTGCCAGCATCGCGATAGGCGCGCGTCCGGGCTCGATTTCCACCGCCTATAGCCGCTAGCGGGCGTGAGCGTCGCCCTCGGTGAGGGCGACGCCATGCGCTTCGCCGCAAGGTCATCGCCGCCGCAATCGGCGCACAGGAAAGAGGAAGTTTCCATCCGCAGAGCGCACAGGCGTCCCATCAATTCTCCCGGACTCACAGCCCGGATTGACCGCAGACAGGCCAGCGCCCATGCCCTTGCCGGAAACTCCGATCGTCGACGCGCACCAGCATTTCTGGGACCTGCAGGCCAATTACCTGCCCTGGCTGTGTGATGCGCCGCCGATACCGTTTCGCTATGGCGACTACGCGTCCCTGAAGCGCAATTACATGCCCGCGGACTATCTGCGCGACGCGGAGGGGTTGAACCTCGTCGGCTCGGTCTTCGTGGAGACGGAATGGGACCGGCGCGATCCTGTCGGCGAAACCCGCTGGGTCCAGGCCCTGCGGTCGCGGTTCGGGCTGCCAACCGCAATGGTCTGCTATGCGGCGCTGGACCGGAACGACGTGGCCGACGTGCTGGCGCGCCAGGCATCCTTTGCCTTTGTCCGTGGCGTGCGCCACAAGCCGCGGGCATCCCACAACCCGGACAAGGTTGAAGTCGGCGCTCCCGGCTCGATGAGCGATCCGCGCTGGCGCGCCGGCTATGCGCTTCTGGCACGCCACCGGCTGTCCTTCGATCTTCAGGCGCCCTGGTGGCACCTTGCCGAAGCGGCGGCGCTCAATGCCGATTTTCCGGATACCAAAATCATCCTGAACCATACGGGCCTGCCGCGCGACAGGAGCCCCGGCGAACTGGCAGGCTGGCGCGCGGCCATGACG
>JBEHXB010000337.1:0-3245 GCA_048498895.1 Pseudomonadota bacterium | reverse complement strand
TGGGCGAATACCTGTCCATCGTGCTGATGTGCGCGATGTGCTCGATCCTTTTCCTGGGGGGCTGGCTGCCGCCGCTGAATATCGCCCCCTTTACCGCCATTCCGGGCGTGATCTGGTTCATCCTGAAGATATGTTTCTTCTTCTTCCTGTTCGCGATGGTGAAGGCAATGGTGCCGCGCTATCGCTATGACCAGCTCATGCGGCTGGGCTGGAAAGTGTTCCTGCCCACTTCGATGCTCTGGGTGGTGCTGACGGCCGGATGGGTGATGTTCATCCGTCCGCATCTGTAAGAGGTTCGCCATGGCCAGTCTGGATCGTACCGCACGGCAGATATTCTTCTGGGAATTCATCGAGAGTTTTGTGGTCTCGATGCGCTACTTCTTTGCGCCCAAGGCGACGCTGAACTATCCCTTCGAGAAGGGTCCGATCAGCCCGCGCTTCCGCGGCGAACATGCGCTGCGCCGTTATCCCAATGGCGAGGAACGCTGCATCGCCTGCAAATTGTGCGAGGCGATCTGCCCCGCCCAGGCAATCACCATCGAGGCTGAGCCGCGCGCCGACGGCAGCCGCCGCACGACCCGCTACGACATCGACATGGTGAAGTGCATCTATTGCGGGTTCTGCCAGGAAGCCTGTCCCGTCGACGCGATCGTGGAAGGCCCGAACTTCGAGTTCTCCACCGAGACGCGCGAGGAACTTTATTACGACAAGGACCGGCTGCTCGCGAATGGCGACCGCTGGGAGCGGGAGATCGCCCGCAATCTGGAACTGGACGCGCCCTACCGTTAGGGCAGGGTGCGGGCACGGGGAAACACATGTTCGAGGCTATAGCCTTTTATTTCTTCTCGGCGATCCTGATTGCCTGCGCGACGATGGTCATCGCTGCGCGCAATCCCGTGCATTCGGTGCTGTTCCTGATCCTGGCATTCCTCAACGCCGCGGGCCTGTTCGTCCTGCTCGGGGCCGAGTTCCTGGCGATGATCCTGATCGTGGTCTATGTCGGCGCCGTCGCCGTGCTGTTCCTGTTCGTCGTGATGATGCTCGACATCGATTTCGCCGAACTGAAGCGCGGAATGCTGCAATATCTTCCATTCGGGGCGCTGATCGGCCTGGTCCTGGTGGTCGAACTGGCCATGGCGGGCGGCGCCTGGGTTCTGAGCCCCGCCACATCGGCTGCAAGGACGCACGCCACGCCCGAAGGCCTGACCAACACCGCCGCGCTGGGGCACATTCTCTATACCGACTATGTTTACTACTTCCAGATCGCGGGCCTGGTGCTTTTGGTCGCCATGATAGGCGCCATCGTGCTGACCCTGCGGACCCGCCCGGGCGTACGCCGCCAGGTCATCGCGGTGCAGAACGCGCGTACCGCCGCCACGGCGGTCGAAATGATTGACATAAAGCCGGGGGAGGGCGCTTAAGGTGACCATCGGGCTGAGCCAATATCTGGTCGTCGCCGCCGTCCTGTTCACGATCGGCGTGCTGGGCATTTTCCTGAACCGACGCAACATCATCATCATCCTGATGTCTGTGGAGCTGATACTGCTGGCCGTGAACCTCAACTTCGTGGCCTTCAGCGCCTATCTGGGCGACATGGTGGGGCAGGTGTTCGCGCTGTTTGTGCTGACCGTTGCCGCCGCCGAGGCGGCCATCGGCCTGGCCATCCTGGTCGTTTATTTCCGCAACCGCGGCACCATCGCGGTTGAGGATGTCAATCTGATGAAGGGCTGACGCATGTACGCCGCCATCGTCTTCCTTCCGCTTCTGGGCTGCGTCATCGCCGGGCTGTTCGGCCGGCTGATCGGATCGCGCCAATCCGAACTGGTGACCACCGGTCTTCTCTTCGTCTCCGCCGCGCTGTCGATCGTGTCTTTTGCCCAGGTGGCGCTGGGCGGCGGCGCAACCCAGATCATTCCCATACTGGAATGGGTGCATTCCGGCAGTTTCATTGCCGATTGGACCATCCGGGTCGACACCATCACCGCGGTAATGCTGGTCGTGGTGACGGGTGTATCCAGCCTGGTGCATCTGTATTCCATCGGCTACATGTACGAAGATCCGTACCGCTCGCGGTTTTTCGCCTATTTGTCCCTGTTCACCTTCGCCATGCTGATGCTGGTGACGTCGAACAACTTCCTGCAGCTGTTCTTCGGCTGGGAGGGCGTGGGCCTGGCTTCCTACCTGCTGATCGGCTTCTGGTACACGCGCCCGGCAGCCAATGCCGCGGCCATAAAGGCCTTCATTGTCAACCGGGTTGGCGATTTCGGCTTCGCGCTGGGCATTTTCGGCGTATGGGTTGTATTCCGCACGCTCGATTTCGACGCGGTGTTCGCAGCCGCGCCGCATTTCGCGGGCAAGAGCTTCATCTTCGCCGGCCACAGCGTCGATATCCTGACCACGCTTTGCCTGCTGCTGTTCGTGGGCGCGATGGGCAAGTCGGCCCAGCTGGGCCTGCACACATGGCTGCCGGACGCGATGGAAGGCCCCACGCCGGTGTCCGCATTGATCCATGCCGCCACCATGGTGACGGCCGGTGTGTTCCTGGTTTGCCGCTGCTCGCCGCTCTATCAGCTGGCGCCCGGGGCGCTGGCCTTCGTGACCGTGATCGGCGCCACCACGGCCTTCTTCGCCGCCTCGGTGGGCCTGTTCCAGAACGACATCAAGCGGGTGATCGCCTATTCGACCTGCAGCCAGCTGGGCTACATGTTCGCGGCCGCCGGCGTGGCGGCTTACAACGCCGCCATGTTCCATCTGTTCACCCACGCCTTCTTCAAGGCTCTGCTATTCCTGGCCGCGGGCAGCGTGATCCACGCCGTGCATCACGAGCAGGACATGCGCAAGATGGGCGGCCTGTACCGCCGGATTCCCTTCACCTGGGCGATGATGCTGATCGGCAATCTGGCGTTGACGGGGGTGGGCCTGCCTCTGGTCGGTATCGGCCTGGCCGGATTCTATTCCAAGGACGCAATCATCAATTCCACCTATCTGGCCGGTACGGGCGTGGGCAGCTATGCCTTTACCTTGTTGCTGGTGGCGGCGGGAATGACCAGCTTCTATTCCTGGCGGCAGTTCCTGATGACCTTCCATGGCCGCTATCGCGGGCTGGACCATCAGGCCTTGAGCCATTCCGATGCCCACGCCCATGCCGAGCCGGCAGACGGCGATCATGGCCATGACGGCCATCATGCTCCCCGGCTGGAAGATGTGCATGAATCCCCGTTGGTGATGCTGGTGCCGCTTGCGGT
>JBEHXB010000336.1:0-3249 GCA_048498895.1 Pseudomonadota bacterium | reverse complement strand
AACACCCAGGACGAGCGGCGCAATGAGACCGCCAGCGAAGCCTACAACCCTGACAATCTGATGTGCCGCGCACTGGCCGCCATCAAGGCGGCGGTCCCCGGCATCGGCCTGATCGCCGACGTGGCGCTGGACGAATATTCCAGCGACGGCCAGGACGGCCTGGTGCGGGACGGCGAAGTGCTGAACGATGAGACCGTCGCGGTGATGGTCAAGTCGGCGCTGGTGCAGGCCAGGGCCGGTGCTGATATCATCGCCCCTTCCGACATGATGGATGGCCGTGTGGGCGCCATCCGCACCGCGCTGGACGAAAACGGTTTCGAACACGTGCAGATCATGTCCTACGCCGCCAAGTACGCGTCGGTTTTTTACGGACCCTTCCGCGACGCGGTGGGCTCGGGCGCACGGCTGAAAGGCGACAAGAAGACCTACCAGATGGACCCGGCCAACATCGACGAGGCGCTGCGCGAAGTGGCGCTGGACATCGAGGAAGGCGCCGACAGCGTGATCATCAAGCCGGGCCTGCCTTATCTGGACGTGATCGGCGCGGTGAGGAACAATTTCAACATCCCCATATTCGCCTATCAGGTGTCCGGCGAATACGCGATGATCGAGTTTGCGGCGCGCGCCGGCGCCTTCGACCGCACGAACGCGATGATGGAAAGCCTGGCATGCTTCAAGCGGGCCGGCGCCAGCGGCATCCTCACCTATTTCGCGCCCGAAGCGGCGCGCCTGCTGGGACGCTAGCGTCGCCGGCATGTCAGATACCCCGTTTATCCAGGGACGACACCGCAGGAATCTTCTTTCTGGCCGGCGGTGGCGCATGCGGCTGGTTTTCTGGGGCGGTGCGGTGGCGGTCGGCGCCGTCAGCGTGGCCTTCGCCGCCGCCGCGACCCGGATGGCGGCGCTGTTCCACACCATGCTGTTCAATCCCTGGATCGCGCTGGTCCTGACACCGGCCGGCTTCACGCTCTCGGCCTGGATCGCAGCACGCTATTTTCCGGGCAGCCAGGGCTCGGGCATTCCCCAGGCCATTGCCGCGCGGCACATTCGAGACACAGGCCTGAGATCCCAGATTCTCTCTCTGCGCCTGACCTTCGGCAAGATCGTTCTGACCCTGTTCGGCCTTGCGTGCGGCGCATCCATCGGGCGCGAAGGCCCCACCGTGCAGGTGGGCGCGGCGATCATGCTGCAATCTGCACGCATCGGCCGGATGATCAGCCAGCGCGGCGTTATCCTGGCAGGGTCCGCGGCCGGCGTGGCCGCCGCTTTCAACACTCCGCTGGCCGGCATCGTTTTCGCCATCGAGGAAATGGGCCGCGCCTTCGAGCAGCGCACCAGCGGGCTGGTGCTGATCGCTGTGATCCTAGCGGGCATGGCCTCACTGGGCCTGGTGGGCAATTACAGTTATTTCGGCAGCAACGCATCGATGCTGACGGTCACCATTGACTGGGTGGCACTGCCGCTTTGCGGGATCGCGGGCGGCGTGCTCGGTGCGCTGTTCGCCCGCGCGGTGCTGCGGATCAATGCCTTCACAAGTGCCTATGTCGCGGCCAATCCGCGCCGCCTCATGCTTGTGGCGTTTGTCGCCGGGGTGATCGTGGCTTTATGTGGCCTGGCCAGCGGTGGGGCAACCTATGGCACCGGCTATGAAGCGGCGCGCCAGGCGGTGGAAGGCGGCGGCATGTCATTCGGTTTTGCACCGCTGAAATTTCTGGCCACCGTCGCCTCGACCTGTTCGGGCATACCTGGCGGCCTGTTCGCCCCATCCCTTTCCATCGGCGCCGGGCTTGGCGAAACCGTCGCGGCGGCGCTTCACGTCCATGCGCCTGGCGCCATCGTGCTGCTGGGCATGACGGCCTATTTCGCAGGCGTAGTGCAGGCGCCGATCACCGCGGCTGTCATCATCGGCGAGATGACCAACGCCACCGCCATGCGTCTGCCGCTGCTGCTGGCGGCGCTGATCGGATATGGCATCTCGCGCGCCATTCAGCGCGAGTCGCTCTACCACGCGATGGCGCGGCAGTTCCTGGCCAATCTCAAACGGTAGTCAATCCCGCGCGGTTGAAAACAGGCTGCGCAGGATGATCTCCGTCCGCGCCGGCAGGACATGCAGGCCCGAACGGCGCTGTCCCAGGTCGATCACATTCTCCAGCACCAGCATGGCCAGGCCATGTACCGAGGACCAGACAGCCAGCCCAAGCGCCGGATCGGACAAAGCATCGCCGATCTGGGTGCCGATGGCATCGGCTTTCAGTCCCAGCGTGGGGAACTGATCGCGATTGGGAAGCTGGCCCCCGAACATCAGCCGCGCGAGCGCCGGGCGGGCCGCCACGAAACGCATATAGGCGGCACCGATATGGGCGATGCGATCCGACTCCGAACCGGGCATGTTCGCCGCCCCGGCCAGCGACTCGCGCAACTCTTCGAAGCCCTCGGTCGCCAGCTCGACCAGAAGTGCCTCATGATTGGGAAAATGCCGGTACGGCGCAGCATGGCTGACCCCGGCGCGGCGCGCGACCGCACGCAGGGTCAATGCCGCCAGCGACTCTTCCTCCAGGATGGCGCGGGCCGCCTCCAGCAATCCGTTGCGCAGGTCGCCGTGATGATATCCCCGCGGGGCCTTGTCCCGCGCCGCTTCGGCTCCAAGTGCCTGCTGATCCCGCTCATCCATGCCAATGCTATCCCTTGTTGCCCTTGCGCGCGGCTTCCTGACGGACAAACAGGCTGGAGGTATCCCAGCGCTTGCCGCCCAGATTTTCCACTTCCGCGTAAAACTGATCGACCATGGCGGTCATGGGCAGGCTGACTTCCTGCTTGCGCGCCTCCTCCAGGGCAATGCCCAGGTCCTTGCGCATCCATTCCACCGCGAAGCCGTGATTGTATTCGCCGGCATCCATGGTCTTGTAGCGATTCTCCATCTGCCAGCTTCCCGCCGCACCCTGGGAGACCACCTGCTCGACCTCCTTGATGTCGAGGCCAGCAGCGCGCGCCAGGCTGAAGCCCTCGGCCAGGCCCTGGACTATGCCGGCGATGCAGATCTGATTGACCATCTTGGTGAGCTGGCCTGACCCGGCCGGGCCAAGCCGCTTGGACAGCTTTGCGTAAACGGCCATCACCGGTTCGGCGCGGGCATAATCTTCCTCGCGGCCGCCACACATGATGCTCAGCTTGCCGTTGACGGCGCCGGCCTGGCCGCCCGATACAGGCGCATCGACGAAACCGAAGCCGCGCTTGCCGGCTTCCTGCGCC
>JBEHXB010000335.1:0-3250 GCA_048498895.1 Pseudomonadota bacterium | reverse complement strand
CCCGGGCGATGTGCTCGTTGCGCTCGACGATCGCTTCCGCCTGCGCGACGATGAATCGGGAGACAGCGAGCTCGATTTCGAATTCCGCGATTCGTTCACGGATATTGGCCAGGCTGTTGCGAAACTGTTCGATATCACCATTTCGCTGCTGCAGCGCCTTGGCGATCAGGCCACCTTTGGGCAAAGCCGATACGTCTGCCTGGTCGCGGTAGGAGAATTTAGGCACATAGCCGCCCGCCGGCATGGAAATGACGACGGGATTGTCTGCGCCCTCCTCTTCGTAATAGCGCGCCAGCGCCATCCGCAGCCGCACGGCCTCTACACGAACGATGGGATCGGTCGTCGGATCGAAATCGTCCGAGCGGCCGAACACCATCGTACCGATGGTATAGCCCTTGATGCTTTCGGCCTGGCCGGCCAGCGTGCGCTCGACAACGAACTGCAGAAAGGCCTTGAGCCGCGGCGAGGCAAAGGAGGTACTCCCCAAGACTCGCGCCAGGGCGGCACGTGTAGCCTCTACATCAGGTTCAGGGCGAGAAGTCCCCAAAATTGGCCGCCCCCCAGAATTTCACAACTCGTAATAGAATAGCACCCATCGACCCTTGAGGTGAATCAAAGATTCACGGCATTGCCGTTCAGATCGAAAAATTTGGGTGACTTTCAGGCAGCTGGAGCGCCATTCGGGGCGGGATATCGTGGCCGTCCCTGCCCAGCCGGCGTTCCCAGGCGAGAGCGCTGCCAACAATCGTGTCGATGCTGTCAAAGCGCGGCACCCATCCCAGCCGGGCCTTCAGCCGGCAGGGATCGGCCACAACCGAGGCCAGGTCGCCCGGACGTCGCGGCATCTCGCGAACAGCGAGCCTGCAGCCCGCCGCCCGTTCAACGGCAGTAATGATCTGGCGCACGGAATAGCCGGCGCCGTAACCGCAATTGAACACGCCGCTATCACCACCCTCCCGCAGGTGTCGCAACGCGAGCAGGTGCGCCGCCACCAGGTCGGACACATGAATGTAATCGCGCACGCCCGTGCCGTCCGGTGTCGGATAATCGGTGCCAAAAATGCCAAGATACGGGGCACGACCCAGCGCCGTCTGGCAGGCCAGCTTGATCAGATGGGTGGCGCGCGGCGTCGATTGGCCTGTGCGCCCATCCGGGTCAGCACCGGCAACATTAAAGTAGCGAAGCGCAACATAGCGGAAGGCACCGGCGCGGGCGCCATCTTCCAGCATCCATTCGGTCATCAGCTTGGAGCGGCCATAGGGCGAGGCCGGCACGGTGGGCGCCGTCTCCGCCACGGTATCGCCCTCGGGCGTGCCATAGACGGCGGCGGTCGACGAGAAGACGACACGCCGTACCCCCGCGTCCGCCACCGTCTCCAGCAAATTGCGCGTCTCCGCCGCATTGTTGCGATAGTAGAAGAAGGGGCGTTCGACCGATTCCGGAACCACTGCGGCCCCGGCAAAGTGGATCACCGCGTCGATGTCATGATGCGCCAGGATTGCGCGAACCAGATAATCGTCGCCGACACAGCCCTTGACGAAGGTGCATTCGGGCGGGACCAGCGCGCGCAGTCCCGTCGAAAGATTGTCCAGAACAACAACGTCCTCACCCTGTTCGAGCAGCGCCAGGCACATATGGCTGCCGATATATCCTGCGCCTCCGGTCACCAGCACCGTCATGATGCGCCTCTCCCGGCGAACTGGGTGGTGGGCCGGAATCCGGCACGCAGATCGGACGGCGAAGTGCGGATCGCGACGGCCGGAAGGCCGATCTCACGCCAGCGCGGTGTCACCTGCCGCAAGGTTTGCGACGCCGGTTGGCGCACCAGCAGCGCCAGCGCGCCGGAAAGCGACAGGAGAATGAAGAAGCCATCGTAATAGGCCATCGACAGCGCCGCGCCGCCCACGAGGTAGCCGGCGATGCTGATCTGCAACGTGCGCGCCAGGTGACCCGCCCAATCCATCTCCGGCCTGTCGCGGGTGGCACTGATAACGATGGAGGTATTGAACAGCGCCGCCACTATCAGCATCAGGTAGAGCGCCAGGCCCATGAAGCCATGATCGCCCAGCACCTCGAAGTACATGCTGTGCGCTGCCCGTCCCTGCATCAATCCGCCAGGCACGTTGTAGACCTGTGCCACCCAATCCAGGTCAATTGCCGAGAATCCGCCGCCCAGGAAGCGCAGCCGCGCGATCTCAAAGCTGGTGCGCCATGCCTCCACCCGTCCCGCGAACGACAGATCCTGGTGATAGGACTGAATTGTCGACATGCGGTGGAACCAGTCGCCCGGCATCAGGCTTGGCAGCGCGACCAGCAACAGGCCGCCCAGCACCAGCGGCATCACCCCGGCACGCGTACGCGCCGCATATACGACCGCCGAGACTGCCAGCGCCAGCAATGCGCCGCGTGAATAGGTTCCGATGATCGCCACCAGCGTCAGGCCCATCGCCACCAGAAGAACCTTCGTCACCAGCGCGGACCGGCTGGTAACGCGCAGATAGTTCATCAACGGCAAGAGCATCACCAGCGCCAGGCCGAGCTGGTTGTTGTCCTCGATCATCGACTTTGCTGGACCGAAGACGTGGCTGCGCCCGCCGGTCAGAAGGACGAATCCGCCGCCCTTCACGGCGTAATATCCCAGCGAAACGACCACCACCCAGACCAGTGCCTGGACCCGCGCCTTGGTGTTGACCAGCGCCAGGATGGCCAGCGCCAGGATGACGGTCTTTACCGTGCGGTCCCAGATGACAAAGGAATAGGCAGGGTCCAGCGCATTATAGGTTGTAGCGCTGACCCATAGCGCGAACAGGATCAGCATTCCCGTGACCGAATTGAGCGGCGCCGTCTTGCGTTCGCGCGAAATCGCCCAGGCAAAAACCGTCAGCAGCGTGATATAGAAATTTATCTCGAAGCCGTGCAGGAAACCGAACACTTCGCGCTGCGGATTGAACAGTGTCACCCATGTCCAAGCCAATAGGCCGACCTGCGGTGCACGCAGGATCATCGGCACCAGCCCCGCCAGCGCTACCAGAAGCAGAAGATCGCGCATTACTCCAACAGACGCAATTGTTCGGAACAAGGTCGCAAGGCCTTGCAAGACATGGAATACCCACTGTTTGGCAGTGCAATAAAATAAACTTCTTGTCCTGGCGCACAGGCCATGAGACCCATTTCGGCAGCTTCACGCGAGAGGCTGGGATGAGTTCAATTCTGTTCGCCATAGAAGTGGTTGCGTTTCTTGTGGTGGCCG
>JBEHXB010000334.1:0-3256 GCA_048498895.1 Pseudomonadota bacterium | reverse complement strand
GCCCCTGCAAGCACCGCGGCGCCAGCCAGCGCAAGCCCCAATTTCGCCAATACGCGCATCCCCGTCCCCTTCGTGTTCCTGAAAATCCGTCAGCCCGTCACTTCGCCGCCGTGCTTTGCGGCACCTCGATCATCAGGAGGCGCTTGGGCGCCTTGCCCACCTTGATGCGGGCGATTTCCTTTTCGCTCTTCACATCCAGGATCGAGGTGTCGTCGGAGTCGGCGTTGCTGACGCCGGCATAGCGGCCGTCAGCCGACATGCTGATCCAGTTGGGACAGGCGCCGACCGCGATCCTGGGCGAGAGTGTCTTTGTGGCCAGGTCATAGACATAGATCCCCGCGTCGGACACGGAGGTGATCCAGAGCTTCCTGCCGTCCCGGGTGAGCGCGATGCCGTGCACCGGGGTATTGGGCGGCTCGACCTTGCAGTTCATCCAGGGCATGGGCGGCAGCACGGTCTGGCTCATGGTCTGGTTCGCAATGTCGATGGTGGCGAAGCCGTGCAGGCCGCTGAGCGCGGTGTAGAGCGTCTTTTCGTCGGCGGTGATGGCGAAGGGCCTGGGATCGCCCGCCACCTTCACATTGTTGGTGATCTCCATCTTCCGCAGATCGATGCGGGAGATGTAGAAATTGTCGCGCGCCTCGCAATAGACGATGGTGTTGCTGCCGCCTTCGGGCGTGAAGCAATTGTGGGGATGGCGGACCTCGAAGGTCTTGACGATCTGCCGGCTCGCGGTGTCGATCACCACCGCGCTGTTGGCCGGGGCCAGCAGCGGCACCACCAGATACTTGCCGTCGGCGGTGACGGCGCATTCATTGGGCCGGCCCGGCAGCGGGATCGTGGCGCTGACGCTGTTGGTCAGCGTGTCGATCACCTGAACCGTATGGTTGGATTCGATGGTGGCATAGGCGCGCCGCCCGTCGGCGGGGGCGCAGACGCCATGTACCAGCGCACCGACCTTTATGGTGGCCAGCAGCGTCTTGCCCGCCACGTCGATGACCGAGATGTCGTCGCCCTGGCTGTTGCCGACATAAAGCAGGGTCCGCGCGGAAGCCGGCGCGCCCGGCGCCATGAGCAGGATGCCCGCCGCCGTGAGCAGGATGAAAGCCAAGACGGATTTGCCGATCCCGTTACCCATGCCCATTCCTTCCCGCTTTTGGGAACCTTCTTACCTGAAGGCGCAGCGGGGAGCCAGCATGGCGGGCGCAAGGGCCTGTCAGCCGCCGGCCTGTTCGCGTCCGCTTTTGTGCGCCGCGCAATCGCAACGGCGTTGCCGGCGCCACGGGCGAGGGCCCGCGAGATGCGGGCGCGTCACCAGTTCCCGCGGGCTAAACCGGCATCGTCCTTTTTGTGTATTGCCGTCCGATGCGGGCCACTTCCGGGTTGTTGGTTTCGATGACCATCGCGCCGCGGTCGATCCATTCCCTGATCGTCGCCGGTGTCGCGGCATGCAGGAAGCGCACCTTGTTGGCCTTGGCGGCCGCCAGGACGCGGGTCTGGGCGGCCTGGATTTCCGGCGCGAAATGCTGCTCGCCATCGCCGGGCCTGGGCTGGCCGGTATCGGCGTAATGCGCCAGTCCCTCGAGGGACATCTGCATGTCGCCGCCACCGCCTTCGGTAAAGGCAAGGCCCGGCTGTTTCAGAATGTCCTCGCACACGGCCAGCCCGTGGCGGTCCTCGATCTTGGCGCCCAGGATGATCTCGCCCCTGGGGTTCAGCGGCCATACATCGGCGATGTTGAGATACATGTTCTGGGTTACTCCCCACATCTTCGCCGGCAGTATCTGGCTGCCCGAGCCGCGCATGCCCTCCAATTCCTGCGTCGGCACGCCCGGATAGTCGAAAGGATAGCGCGCGGCGGCGACATAGACCGGCACCGCCTGGGCGTCGCGGGTGTGGCAGAGGGTAAGAGCGTTGACGCCGGTGGAGAGCACCTGCTGGATCACCCAGGCATTGGCGTAGACCATCATGGCGTCATAACCCAGCACCGGCAGCGAAACGATCACCGTGGGAAAGCGGTGGCCGCTGCGCGTGGGCCCGCCATCGACCAGCCCCTGCATGAAGTCGCGCAGGTTGGCGAGGTCAAAGGTGCCGTGCTCCATTTCCCAGTTGATGGCGTCGGCCCAGGTACCGGCCAGCGCCTTGCCCTGGGCATAGCCGGGTTTTCTGGGATCGGCGCCGACATAATAGATGGGCTGGCCGGCCTCGAAGAGCTCGATGACCTTGTTGTGGCGCCTGGGCGTATTGGCTTGCTGCGCCGACGCGGCGCCTGCGACGCCGGCAGCGGCAAACCCGGCCAGGAACTGGCGTTTGTCCATGGATGGCCCCCTGTTTTGCCTTGGCCCAGACTAAAAGGGCTTGGGGGCACTGGCAAAGGGCGGGCGCAACATCTCCGCCCCGCCCTCGGCATGGTGGTACAGTCGGGTGGGGTCGAACCACCGACCTCCGGATCCACAATCCGGCGCTCTAACCAGCTGAGCTACGACTGCACGGTCGCTTCGGCGCGAGGGCCGGAAACTATGGGCGGCCCCCCACAAAAGCAAGGCTTTATCCTGCTCCGCGCCGGCCCAATCCAGGCCGGAAACGCCATCCCGGGCGGTCCGGGCCGCCCGCGGGGCCGGGTCTTCCACAGGCGGGCGGCAGCCCGCCGGCTTGGCCGGGTCCGGCGCCTCTTGTTCCCTGCGGGCCGCTCTTTAATCTGGCGCCATGATCCGCAAAATCCTTCTTGCCCTCGCCGTGCTGACGGCTGCGGCCGTCGCGGCCGTGTGGTGGTTCACAAGGCCGCTTCCCGTCCTGACGGTCACCAGCTGGGCGGGGCCTTACGGCCAGGCCCAGGACCGCGCCATGATGCGTCCCTTCGCCAGCGCCAAACGTGTGGACACCCGCCTGGCGCTGTGGGACGGCGAGCTGAAAGACATCGCCGAGGCGGTTCGGACCCGGACCTACAAGGGTGATGTGATCGACTTCGAACTGCCGCGCGCGGTGGAAGCATGCCGGCGCGGCCTTCTGGAGAAGATCGATGCCGCGGACCTGCCACCGGGCGGGGACGGCACGCCGGCGGCCAGGGATTTCGTGCCCGGCGCGATCGGGCCCTGCTGGATTGGGTCCATCGTCTACTCGCAAGTGATCGTGGCGGCGCCGCACCGTTTCGAGGTCCCGCCCAGGACGCTGGCCGACTTCTTCGACACGGCACGGTTTCCGGGCCGCCGGGCCCTCTCCCGCGCCTCGCCCAAGTTCAACCTGGAGATGGCGCTTC
>JBEHXB010000333.1:0-3280 GCA_048498895.1 Pseudomonadota bacterium | reverse complement strand
GCCCACAGGGATTGATAGACCAGAAGTTTCTGCGCCATGCCTGACCTCAATTATTGTCCTTATCGCTGCCTGTTATATAGTCGCATCCGATCAGGAAAACGTCCGTTTTCGGGAGGAGTGATGGAAGGGCGCGCCGTACTCCTGCTTCTGGCCGGATGCCTTCTGGCCTCATCGGCCCGCGCGGCCGACGACGGATGGACGGCGTTGTTCAACGGCCGCGACCTTTCCAACTTTGACATCGCTTATTCCTCAAAGCCGGTGGATGGCCGCCCGGCGGCCGCGATGTTCGAGGTGAAAGACGGTACTGTTCACACCTATCCCGGCCAGGCCGCCGGGACCCCTCAGCCCTCGGCCTATTTCCAGACCCGCAAGAGCTATAAGGACTATGTCCTGCACATCGAATATAAATGGGGCGACAAAAAGTTCGCCCCGCGCATGAACCGGCTGAAGGATGCCGGGCTGGTCTTCCATATTTATAAGGACGCGCCGAACAGCTGGCCACACGGCATCGAATGCCAGATCGAAGACAAGGATGTCGCCGACCTGTGGCTGATATCGTCCCGCGCCGATGTAACGGTGAAGGATGCTGCCCAACGTCCGAACCCCGATCCCTTGCAGGACGGCCAGCCCGCCTATGCGCCGGACGGACAGAAGCGGACATTCGGCGACCACGGAAAATATGTTCGCGTCCGCCATGCCGCCAACCTGGAGCATCCGGGCTGGAACAGCGTCGATGTCGTGGTGCGCGGCGATAGCGCCGTCTATCTGGTCAATGGCCACCCCGACATGCGCGTCACGGGCATGAAGAAATGGACCGGCGACGGCTGGGCGCCGCTGACCGAGGGCAAGATACTGTTCCAGGCCGAATTCGCTGAAATCTGGTATCGCAATATCAAGATTAGACCTGTCCGGGAGTCCGATCCACGATGAAGAGGTTTCTTGCGCTTTTCCTGCTGGTCCCGGCCATGGCTGTTGCCCAGGTGAACAACCCGAATGTAAAGCCGGAACTGACTGAGGTTTGGTCGCCGGTTCCCCCCAGGGTCACTCCCGCCGCCGCCATCGGCCAGCCACCCTCGGACGCCCTTGTTCTGTTCGACGGCCACGACCTGTCGAATTGGGAGAGCGTCAATGGAGGTCCTGCCGATTGGACGGTGGGCAATGGCGAATTCGTGGTCGCGCCCAAGGCCGGCTCGATCCAGACCAAGGAAAAGTTTGGTGACGTGCAACTGCATGTGGAATGGCGCGTGCCAGTGCTGCCGTCAGACCGCAAGGGGCAGGACCGCGGCAACAGCGGCATCTTCCTGGATGGGCTCTACGAAGTGCAGGTGCTCGATACGTTGGACAACAAGACCTATGTGAACGGCGAGGCCGGATCGATATACAAGCAGTATGCGCCGCTGGTGAATGCGCTGAAGCCCGCGCCGGAATGGCAGGCCTATGACATCATTTTCATGGCGCCGCGCTTCTATCAGGACGGCACCCTCGCCGAGCCGGCGCGTATGACGGTGTTTCTGAACGGCATCCTGGTACAGAATAATGTCTATCTGCAGGGGCCGACCGAATATCGCGGCATTCCCAAATATGTCGCGCACGGCCCCGGTCCGCTTATGCTGCAGGCCCATAATAACGAAGTGCACTATCGTAATTTGTGGCTGAGGAAGCTGTGAGCAGGAAGGTCCGTTACGGCATGGTGGGCGGCGGCGAAGGGGCCTTCATCGGCGCCGTCCATCGCACCGCCGCCGGCATCGCCGGCAACTGGACGCTGGAGGCGGGCGCCTTCAGTTCCACGCCCGACAAGGCGCGTCATTCGGCATCGGAAATTGGCGTGGCCCGCGGTTATGACGGCTGGCAGGAGATGCTGGCAAAGGAAGCGGCGCTGCCGGCGGACCGCCGCGTTCAGGTTGTTTCCATTGTCACGCCCAACTTCCTGCACGCGCCTGTCGCCATCGCGGCGATGGAGGCGGGCTTCGATGTGATCTGCGACAAGCCGGTGGCCGATACGCTGGAAGCGGCGCGGTCCATCGCCGATGCGGCACAGCGCACCGGCCGGCGCATCGCCATCACCCACACCTATACCGGTTATCCGCTGGTCAAGCAGGCTCGCGACCTGGTGGCGGGCGCGGGCGCGGTGCGCCGCGTGATGGTGAAATACACGCAGGACTGGCTGTCGCGTGCATCCGACCTGGAGGGCAACAAACAGGCTGCCTGGCGCGTCGATCCCAAACGCTCGGGCGAGGGCGGTGCGACCGGCGACATTGGCACTCATGCCTTCAACCTGGTGGAGTTCATCACCGGTCAGCGGGTGAAAAGGCTGTGCGCCGATCTGGGTTCCTTGCCGGGTCGCGCTTTGGATGATGATGCGTCCGTGCTGCTGCGGCTGGAAGGCGGGGCCAAGGGGATGCTGGCCTGCAGCCAGGTCTGCGTCGGCGACGCCAACGACCTGGCGATCAGCGTCTATTGCGACGAGTTGGGGCTACACTGGCGGCAGGAAGAACCCAACAGCCTGCGGGTGGGCCGCCGCGACCGGCCGGATGAGATCTGGCATGCCGGCAGCAACCGCGCCTATCTAGCGCCTGATATTCGCGCCATCCAGCGCACGCCTGGCGGCCATCCCGAAGGCTATCTGGAAGCCTTTGCCAACATTTATCATGCGTTCGGCCAGGAAGTGCTGACGGGAAAGCGCGCCGAAGGCGCCCCAGGTTATGCCACGCTGGACGATGCGATCACTGCGATGAAATTCATCCGTGCCGCGAAAAAGTCCAGTGACGCAGGCGCAGCGTGGATCGATCTAGACACTCTGTAGAAGCGAGGATGCGATGAAAGGCCCCGGCATTTTCCTGGCCCAGTTCGCGGGCGACAACGCGCCCTTCAACAGTCTGCCTGCCATCTGCAAATGGGCCGCGGACCTCGGCTACAAGGGCGTGCAGATTCCGACCTGGGACCACCGGCTGATCGACCTGGAAAAGGCGGCGGAAAGCCAAACCTATGCCGACGAGATCAAGGGCATCTGCAATGCCGCCGGGTTGGAAGTGACCGAGCTTTCAAGCCACCTTCAGGGCCAGCTTGTCGCCTGCCATCCCGCCTATGACGAACTGTTCGATGTGTTCGCGCCGCAGCAGATGCGGCACAACCGCGAAGCGCGTCAGGCCTGGGCGGTCGACCAGGTGAAGATGGCGGCCAAGGCGAGCCGGCGCATGGGTTGCACCGCGCACGCCACATTTTCCGGCGCCCTGCTATGGCAGACCGTCTATCCCTGGCCGCAGCGGCCCAAGGGACTGGT
>JBEHXB010000332.1:0-3303 GCA_048498895.1 Pseudomonadota bacterium | reverse complement strand
ACCGCCTCGCGCGCGACCAGCGGCGTCTGCTCGGCCGGCTTGGCCAGCACGGCATTGCCCGCGGCCAGCGCGGCGGCGAGCTGGCCGGTGAAGATGGCAAGCGGGAAATTCCACGGACTGATGCACGCAAAAACGCCGCGTCCGTGCCGCGACAGGAAGTTGCGCTCGCCCGCCGGACCTTTCAGCTCTTCTTCGCCCGCGAACTGGCGCCGCGCCAGAAGCGCATAATAGCGGCAGAAATCGGCGGCCTCGCGCACCTCGGCGATGGCGTCGACATAGGTTTTCCCCGCTTCCAGCACGCACAGCGCGATCAGCCTTTCGCGCGCCCCTTCCAGCGCGTCGGCCATCCGCTCCAGCACCGTCGCGCGGCCTGGTCCGCCCAGTCCGTCCCAGGCAGCTTGCGCCGCGCGCGCCGCCGCGAAGGCCGCATCGATCTGCGCAGCCGTGGCCTCGGCGATGTGACCCACCACCATGCCGGTGGCGGGCGAGAGCACCGCGGCGCCGCCATCCTCCGGTACCGGCCGGAAACCGCGCACCGCCGCGACCAGCCGCGCCCGCTCGGACGCAACGCTCATGTCCACGCCCAGCGAATTCCTGCGGTCGCCATAAAGATCGACGGGCAGGGGAAGGCGCGGATGGCCTTGCGCCCCCGCCGCCTCAACCGCGGTGATGGGATCGGTGACGACATCCTCGGGCGGCACGTCATCGTTCAGGAGCTGGCGCACGAAGCTGGTGTTGGCGCCGTTCTCCAGCAGTCGCCGCACCAGATAGGGCAAAAGATCCTCATGCGCCCCCACCGGCGCATAGGTGCGCACCCGCATCGGTCCGAACAGTTCCTGGGCGGCCGCATACAGCGCCTCGCCCATGCCGTGCAGGCGCTGATATTCGACCTGCACGCCGCGCCGGACCGCCATCGCGCGCACCGAAGCCAGCGTGTGGCCATTGTGGGTGGCGAACTGGGCATGGAGCGCGGGCGCCGCCGCGATCAGCCGGGACGCACATATCAGATAGGAAAGATCGGTCGCCGGCTTGGTGGTGAAGACGGGATATCCGGGCCGGCCGGCCACCTGCGCGCGCTTGATCTCGCTGTCCCAATAGGCGCCCTTGACCAGCCGCACCATCAGGCGCCGATCGGTGGCGCGCGCCAGTTCCGCCAGCCTGTCGATCACATGGACGGCACGCGTCTGATAGGCCTGCACCGCCAGGCCCAGTCCGCGCCACGATCCCAGCACGCTCTCGCCCGCCAGCCTCTCCAGCAGGGTCAGTGACAGCACCAGCCGGTCGGCTTCCTCCGCATCCAGGGTCATGTTGATGTTCGCGTCCGCCGCCCGCCGGGCCAGCCGCAGCAGGCGCGGATACAACTCGCCCCACACGCGCTCTTCCTGCAGCGGCTCATAGCGGGGCGACAGCGCCGACAGCTTCACTGATATGCCGTGGCCGTCTTCGGGGCCATCGCGTCCGGCGCCGACGGCCGCGATCGCGCCCAACGCCCGCTCATAGGCGGCTTCATAGCGCGCCGCGTCGTCTGCCGTGCGCGCGCCTTCGCCCAGCATGTCGAAGGAACAGAGAAAACCCTCGCGCTCCGCCCGCCGCAGCGCCTCATCGATGGTGCGGCCCAGCACGAACTGCTCGCTCATGATGCGGACCGCCTGGACGATGGCGGCCCGGATCACCGGCGCGCCGGCCCGCGCCACCGTGCGCCGCAGAAAGCCGGGCAAGTCCCCGGCCGCTTCGCCGCCGATCTCGACCAGCCGGCCGGTCAGCATCAGCCCCCAGGTCGAGGCGTTCACGAACAGGCTGTCGGACCGGCCCAGATGACCTTTCCAGTCGCCGCCGCCGACCGCTTCGGCGATCAGCCGGTCCTGTGTCGCCTGATCGGGCGTGCGCAGCAGCGCCTCGGCCAGGCACATCAGCGCCAGGCCTTCCTGGGTGTCCAGGGAAAATTCCTGCAGGAAATTCTCGATCACGCCACCACGGCGTGCCCGCGCGCGTGCCGTCCTGACCAGCGTCATCGCCTCGCCGTGGATGGCCCGGCGGGTGGCGCCATCCAGCGGCACACCGGCCAGCAGTGCCTTCAGCGCCGTGTGCTCGGGCTGGTACTTGAAGGCGTCCAGGCTGTTCCAGTCCATGATGCCGATATTAGGCCGGTTCGCCGCCGCCGCCATGACGGCAACGTCCGGCCATGCTAAGAGGCGTCAGCCCCATTCCCAACGGCCGATTTCAAAAAAAGAGGTGCGGATGCGGTTCGTCTCCCGGGTTTGTCTGGCGGCGATCCTGGTGTTGCCGGCAGGAGCGTTCACTGCCGATCGGGCAGCCCGCCAGGATCGCCTTCTGGTCAACGCCAATGCCGACCGGGACAATTGGCGCCTGCACGGTCGCACCTACGACAATCAGCGCTTCTCGCCGTTGACCCAGATCGACGCCAGGACGATCTCGCGGCTGAAGCAGGTGCGTACGCTGCATACCGGCGTCGCCAACAGTTTCGAAGCCACGCCGCTGGTGGTCGACGGCATCCTCTATCTTGTCACCGCCACCAACCATGTTCAGGCCTGGGACGCGGTGACCGGCAGGCGGATCTGGGAATGGAAACCGGAAAAGCTGGATTATACCGAAGCCTGCTGCGGCCCCCAGGCGCGCGGCGTCGCCGTCGCCTACGGCATGGTCTACACCGCGCTCTTCGACGGCCATCTGGTGGCGCTGGATGCCAGGACCGGCCATCCCGTATGGCAGACCGATCCCGCAAAGACCCATCCCGAACCGAAGCATTATTACACCTATACGCTGGCGCCCCAGGTCTATGACGGGATGGTGATCGTCGGCACGGCGGGCGCCGAATATGAAACCCGCGGCATGGTCGAGGCTTATGATGCCATGACCGGCGGCAAGAAATGGGAATTCCGCACCACTGCCGCGCCGGACGAACCGGGCGGCGACACATGGGGCGGCGACAGTTGGAAGTTCGGCGGCGGCTCGGTGTGGAACACCCCGGCCATCGATGCGAAGAACGGCCTGGTCATCTTCGCCACCGGCAATCCCAATCCCGACTATCGCGGCGAAACCCGGCCCGGCGATAACGCCTATACCGACTCCATCGTCGCCATCGATGCAAGGACCGGCAAGCTGAAATGGTGGCACCAGGAAGTGCCCCACGATCTTTGGGACTATGACGCCAGCGCGCCGGTCATGCTGTTCGACGCGAAGGGACCGGACGGGCGCACCGTTCCGGCGGCAGGGCAGGCGGGCAAGGTCGGCAACGTCTTCATCGTCAATCGCCTGACCGGCAGGCTGCTCTACAAGTCGCAG
>JBEHXB010000331.1:0-3303 GCA_048498895.1 Pseudomonadota bacterium | reverse complement strand
CCGCGAATACCGATCATGAAGTAGCGGCCCATGGCGTTTTCCGACTTCAAAACGGGATAGGTCAAGCCGGTCGCCGTGCTGTGTGCTGCCAGGATGTCCGGCTGCGCGTTGAAGAGATTTTGCACCGAGAAGTAGAGATCGAGCGCGTTGCTGTCGCTGACGAGCTGCTTGTCGATGGTTACGTCGGTCGTGTTGAAGGAATGCAGGTGCGGCTGCACATAAACCTGCCCCGGCGCGGTCACCTGGGTGAAACCGCTGAACCAGGTATCCTGCAGATTGAACCCCCAGCTTCCCAGGTTATAGGAGATGAAGGTCGTGTTGCGCGTCTTGGGCATGGCAGTGAAGGTCGGCGATGCCCCCGGATAGGCGGTTGTCGTGATATGTGGCTGATAGCTGGTCATGTTACGCAGCGCGACAGAGCCGGGCACATCCGAAACCAGGTCGGCCATCTCGAAGCTGTAGTCCAGTTCGATATCCGAGCCTTCCGTGAACACCTTGGCGCTGTTGAAGCTTTCGATCGAATAGGATGTCGGAAAGTTCGCGAGCGTGGTGTTGGTATAGGGGAAGGGTCGGTTGACGAGCGAGCAGTAAGGCGAGGTGCCGCCCGAGGCGATGCAGAGATTCTGGATGTTCGAAGTACTGCCATTGATGGTGGTGATGGCGTTCGACATGTTGATGCGGAAATAATCCACTGACGCAGTGAAGCCGGGCAGGAAGTCCGGCGTCAGCACCACGCCCACTGTATGGGTGTGCGCCACCTCCGGCGTCAGGTTCGGATTGCCCGATGACCTCTGGATAATGTTGAAGTTTCCGCCCGTCAGATTGTCGATGAACCCGGCGGTGGCGATGCCCAGTGGCGCATACAGATCGTACAGGTTCGGCGCGCGTATATCGACCGAAGCGGTACCACGGAATCTGATCGTGTCATTGACGTGGTAATCCAGGCCGATCTTCCAGGTTTCGGCTACACCCGACGTGCTATAGTCAGTATAGCGGCCGGCCAGATCGGCGCTGAGGCTCTGGATCAACGGCAGATCCTTGAGGATCGGGACATTGGCTTCCGCCGCGAATTCATAGACGTCATTCGACGCGGTCACCGGCGCCAACACCGGTTGATCGTGCAACGCCGCTGAGGGGGTGCAAAGCCGCAAGCCCGTGCAGTCGGGAAAGATCGCCGGATCGAAGGCGCTTTCCACCCCCAGCGTCTGCCAGCGCGCCTCGGCGGATAGAGCGCCCCTGACCGCGCCCGCAGGCAACTGGAAGAGGTCACCGGTTATGCTGCCGCCCACATCGTCCAGAATGTTGGACGCGACATAGGAGGTGCGATCGGTATACCAGTTGAACATCTCCTGCGTGATGGAATGTGCGCCGAATGGATTGATCGGCACGCAACCCGGGAAGCGGCTGGCGTAGGCGGTCAGCGAGATATGGCAAACCACTTTGCCGGAGGACGGATCGAGGACCGCATCTTCACCGGCCAGGAACTTCTCCACATTCTCATTGTTGGGCGTGTAAACCTCTTGCCGGCTCTCGCCATGGGTATAGTACAGGTCCCAGGTGTATCTGTTGAGCAAATTGCCAGACAGCCCGCCGGTGGCGCTGAGATTGCGGTCGACCGCACCGGTGCGGAAGTCATCGCCTGTCTCCAGCGCCGTCTTGTCTCCGATATAATCGAAGAAGTCCGTCATCATGAAGGTATTACCGGGATTTCCGGCCTGAAGCGCGGCCTGGGCCGCGGCCGGCAGATATGGATTGTTGGTATAGAAGATATTGCCGCGACCCTTGCCCGGATTGATGGTCGTCGCGCTCCAGTCCGCCATATTGCCGGACTCGGAGGCGATGAGGTTCACATAGGCCTGGACATTATCGTCGATGTCATAGCTGAAGCGACCGAAGGCCTCGGCGGTGCGCAGTGACGCCTGGAAGGACGATGTTGGGAAATAGCCGCCACCATCACCGCCATTGTTTACATTGGCTGTGCCCGTAGGAGTGCCCTCGTAATAGGGCCCCAGCACACCGGTAGAGACAAACCGCGTATCGTTGGCCGAACAGGTACAGGTCACGCGCCCACCGGGCGATCCCTGAAGCAGCATGCGCCCGTACTTGATATTCACAAAAGGATTCTTGGCGGTGCCATTACCGACCAATGCCCAGGCCTGACCGCCCGAACCGTATGGACGGGCAAGCTGGGGCACCTTGTCCTGATGATAAAAGCGGACAGAGCCCTCGAAATGCCCGCGGCCGCCGAACAGATCGGTGCCTACCGCCACGCCGGCCTGATAGGAAGCCGCATCACCATATTTCGAGATGCCGGCATTGGCCTGGTACTTGAACCCGCTGAAATTCTTGTCCAGGACGAAGTTGGCCACGCCGGTCACGGCGTCGGAACCGTAAACGGCCGACGCGCCGCCGGTCACGACATCCACCCGTTGAACCAGCATCTGCGGCAACACATCGGTATCCACCGTGCCATCGAAGTTGGAAGGCGTGACGCGATGGCCGTCCAGCAGGACCAACATGCGGTTGGCGCCGAAATTGCGCAGGTTGAGCACGTTGCCCGCCGCATTTGTCTTGTCGTTGCTGCTGGTGCGCTGCGAATTGGATCCCAGAAACACCGGCAGCTTGTTCAGGGCATCCGGAATGTTCGTCGGCGTCGTCGCCTGCAACTGGTCGGATGTCACCACAGTCAGCGGCGTAGGCGAATTCGTGATATCGGAAATGACGCGAGAACCAGTGACGGTCACCGCTTCGACGCCCTCCGTACCGCCGCCGGCCTGCGCGAAAGCTGCATTGGTCAGTGCAACAGCACTGGCTGCGCACAGAAAGGCGATGTTGATCCGTGATAGGACTTTCATGGTCGTTTCCCCAAATTAGCGGCGCTGAATTTTGATTTGGCCTGGCCGCGAATGCGGTCAACCGTGCTTTCGGTCGTACAGGTTGTCAATTTGAGCACTCCGTAAGCAGACGCAGTTCTCTCACTCTTCGCAGGTTTAACGCGACGTGTGACGACGCGCGCGCTCACAAACGCGATGGATCACGCGCGCCGGCAACTACCGGTGCGTCTTTCTCGCACATTCGACACTCAAGAACGCTGCGCCATGCCGGCAACGTCCGGCGCGTTTGGTCCATCATGCGTTCGCAAGGACAGCCCCTGCGAACGCCAAGCCTTGCAGCACTGTGATCACGCTGTGACGCGCCGGTGCGCCACGATCAGATAGTCAACCCACCATCGGTGATGAAATTCTGCCCCGTTACAAACGATGAATCGTCGCTTGCCAGCCACAGCACGAGCGACGCGATTTC
>JBEHXB010000330.1:0-3305 GCA_048498895.1 Pseudomonadota bacterium | reverse complement strand
GCGACGGAATCACTGCCGCTGGTGCCGAACTGGTTCTCGGCCAGGAGATTGCCCTTGGAATCGTATTTGGCCAGGAAGGCGTCGGCGTTTCCCGATCCCGTCTGGCCTGCGCCAATCACGCCGCCCGAAACCGAGCCGCCGATATAGATATTGCCGCTGGCGTCGACGCTGACAGTGTTGGACTGGTTGGTGGCCAGGGTCTGAATCTGCTTGACCCAGCTCTGCTCGCCATCGGTGTTGTAGCGGGCAACGAATGAATCTTTGTTGCCGTCGGCGACCGATGTGGGCGTCAGGTCGGCGGTCGAGCTGCCCGTTACGACCACGCCCCCGGAGGGGTCGAGCGCCAGGCCGTAGCCGCTGGCGCTGCCGGCGCTGCCCAGAAGCTTCTGCCACGTCACATTACCGGCGGAGTCGTATTTGGTGAGATATACGTCCTGGCTCGCCTGATTGATCTGGTTGCCGAAATCGCCGGTGGCGTTGCCGACGACATAGACATTGCCGCTGCCGTCCACCACGGTGGCCTGCGCGTTGGTGATGCCGCTGGAGGCCTGCTGGTTGACGCTGAATGTGCCGGACGGCGTGCCGGAAAGGCCGGAAATCTTGGTCAGGCGGCCGGCCTGGTCGGCAGCGGAGGTCGTGGTTGCCGATGTTGCCGAATTGGTGACGGTCTGGGTCTCGGTAGCGGAGCCCGAACTGCCCACCATGTAGAGTGAGGGCGTCGAGGCCGCCGACAGCGTCACCTGTTCCACGCCGCCCGGCGTGATCTGCATGCCATAGGTGGCATTGGTCGAGCTGGTGGGCGTGTCGCCCGTCACCGTTTTCTGGAAGCGGGTGGAAAATCCGTTCGCTGCCAGTTGCCCGTTTATGTAGCTGATGATGTTGGTCAGCGTCAGCGGGCCCTGGACCTGGCTGAAGTCGATCGCCACATTGGTGGTAACGCCGCCCTTCTTTATGCCGATGGTGAAGCTGTCGGAGGTGGAGACGCCGGGAAGCGGATCGTCGATATGGCCGTTGGTGACGAATTTCTTGGTCTGGTAGGTATAGTCGCTGAAGGGAATCGAGGCCGCGGACGTCACCTGGTCCGACAGTTTGGCCGCCTGAAGATTGAAGTTGTTGAAGCTCGTGCCGGCCAGATACTTCTGCAACTGGGACATGCCGTCCTGGAAGCGGGTGTTGAGGCCCGCAAGCTGGCCGCTGGTGGCGGTGGGGCGTTGGGCCATCTTGGCCAGGTAGGCCAGGGTATTCACCGCGCTGTAGAGGGCAAAGAGCTTCTGGTTGTCCTGCTCCATCCGGGAGTCGGCAGTGGCGCCAGCGCTCAGCGGCACCTTGGAGGTATCGAGAAAATCCGTGGTCGACAGCACCTGCGCATCCTGATGCGCATCGTTCGTGTTGGGTGTGTTCCAGGGCGGATTGTCGCCAGCGGTGGCGCTCGTGTTCCGGCTTGCGGCAATAGCCGCGGCCTGGGCTGCGCCCGCGGCGATGGCCGTGGGCGAAGATGCCAACTGGGCCTGGTAGAAGCCCAACAGGGTCGAGGGGTCCAGCCCGGAAATGCCTATGCCCGACATGCGCAGATTCATCGCATCCCGCGCGTTAAGAGGACGCTAAGACCACACAGACAGGCTTAACGCAGCCTTAAGGCGAAATTCGCAATTGTTCGCGCCATGCCCACCACCGCTTATGCCCGTGGCCTGCAACTGTCGTCCCAGGGCCGGCACCTGGAAGCCATCGGCCAGTTTGAGCAGGCGCTGACCCAGGATCCCAAGGACACCAGGGTGCTGTTTGCGCTGGGCAACACGGCCGGCGCACTGGGCATGGCGGGGCCCGCCGAACATTTCTTCCGCCAGGTGCTGGCCCTGGAGCCGGCCCGGCTGGAAGCCACGGTCAACCTGGCCAACCTGATGCGGGCGTCGGGCCAGTTCGATGCCGCCATTGCCCTTTTGGAGCCGGCGTTGGCGCACGCCCCACACAGTCCCGAAATCAATCTGACCCTGGGGTCGGCTTTTCGCGAGAAGGGCGACAATGCAAAGGCCGAAACACATTATCTGGCCGCGCTGGCGGCTCGCCCCCGATTTGCCCCCGCCCTGTCCAACCTGGCGGATATTCTGTGCGACCGGGGCGAATGGGAGGAGGCGCGAACACTGTACGATGCGGCCATCCGCCATGATCCCCGAAATCCGCAGATCAGGCTGAACCGCGCCATGCTGCATCTTCTGGCGGGCGAACTGAAACAGGGCTGGCGCGATTACGCCTCCCGCACCGGCATTGCCGGCAAGGTGCCGGCGGCGGACCTGGGCATGGCGCCCTGGACCGGCGACACGTTGCGCAAGAAGCGGCTTCTGGTGCGCGCGGAACAGGGCGTCGGCGACCAGATCCTGTTTGCCAGCGTGATCCCCGATCTTGCGGCGCGCGCGGCGAACGAAGACGGCAGTGTTGTGCTGGAATGCGAGCGGCGGCTGGCCGGGCTGTTCGCCCGCTCGTTTCCCGGCATATGCGTGCGTCCAGCCGCGATCGCGGCGGATGGGAAAGCCGATTATGGCTGGCTGAAGAGCGTGGGCGGGGCAAACGCATGGACGTTGATGGGCAACCTGCCACGTCATTTCCGCTGCGCGTTGGACAGGTTTCCGGTTCCCCATGCCTTCCTTCTGCCCGATGCGATGGAAACAGCGCGCTGGAAGCAGACATTCGGCGGCGGAAAGACGATCGGTATCTGCTGGCGCAGCGGCAAGTCGGGTGGCCACCGCAGCCTGCAATATGCACCGCTGGAGGAATGGGGCGCATTACTGCGTGACCTTGCGGGCACCATCGTCAGCGTCCAGTACGACGCCACGCCGGAGGAAGTCTCCGCCCTGGAACAGATCAGCGGCCGTCAAATCGTTGTGCCCGAAGGCATCGACCAGAAGAACGAACTCGACCGCACCAGCGCCATGCTGTCGGCGCTGGATGCCGTGGTCAGCGCGCCGACTGCCGTTTCCTGGCTTTCGGCCGGTGTCGGCACGCCCACGTGGAAAGTGCTGTACGACACAAGCTGGACCGCACTGGGCCAGGCCTATGAACCGTTCGCCCCGGCCTGCCGGTTGGCCATGCCGCAGTCACGCGGCGACTGGCCGTCAGCATTCCGCAAAGTGATCAGAGCGCTGTCCTGAGAGGTGTGCGCGCGGCAGTGAGCGCCGCGGCGAGATCGGCGGCGATACGCGAGGCGCCCTGCCTGTCAATCAGGGAGAGGCCGGCATTGCGCATGCCGCGCCGGGCAAGCGGCTTATGCAGCAGCCAGCGTACCGTGCGCAGAATCTCCACGTCGCTGACCT
>JBEHXB010000329.1:0-3313 GCA_048498895.1 Pseudomonadota bacterium | reverse complement strand
GCGATGCCCAGCGCCCCGGCGGCTGTGCCGACGGTCAGGCCGAATGCCCAGTTGGCCCATGCCCGAATGGGTCACGGCTTTCGCCGGGGTGAGCACACAGGATATCACATTCCTCTCGCAGGGGAGCGCGGCCGCAGTCCGATATTGTCGGGCCGAGGTTGACAACGTCCGTCGATGCCATAGCCTCCCGCCACAATGATGTGGGGAGGCCTTCATGCGCATTGCAGCTTTTTCGCTTGCCGCCGTCTGTGCCGTTATCGGTCTTGCGGCTCCGGCTCCGGCTCAGCCGTTGCCCGCGCCGGCATCCTACCCCCCGGTAGTGGCAGCCAAGGGCCTGATTACCACCCATGAACTGTCGCTGGACATGGCCGAGAAGATCGCCCGCGCCGGCATCGACCAGTGCCGCAAGATGGGTTTCCACACCACCATGGTGGTGGTGGACAGCAGCGGCACCATGAAGGCCTTCCTGCGCGATGACCAGACAGGTCCCCACACCATCAATCTGGCACAGGACAAGGCCTACACGGCGTTGACACTGGCCAACCGCTTCGCCACCTCTCTCAACTTCTCCAAGGCGCGCGGTGGCACGCTGGGGACCGCCATGCCTAATGTCCGTGGCCTGACCACTGTGGGTGGTGGTGTGCCGATCAAATATCATGGCGAGGTGATCGGCGCCGTGGCGTCATCGGGCGCGGTGGGCGCCGACAAGGACGAGATCTGCTCGCAGGCCGGCATCGACGCGGTAGCCGCGGACCTGAAATAATTGATCTTCGGACAGCAGAAAGGGCGGCTTCCGATCAGGGAAGCCGCCCTTTTGCTTTTCATCTTTCCGCCTCCCCACGCGCACATCGCGGCTTCGTCATTTTGACCAAGTTAGAGGAATGGCAGTGAAATTGATTTTGCTAATCACCGGTGCTGGAAACCGTCAGGCCGCCGTCCAGCCGCCATCGATGGTGATCAGCGCTCCGGTGATGGAACGCGCCATCTCGCCCGACAGATACACCGCCAGCGCGCCAATCTCCTCCACCGAAACGAATTTCTTGGTCGCCTGGCCGGCCAGCAGCACGTCATTGATCACCTGCTCGCGGGTCAGCCCGCGTGCCTGCATGGTGGCGGGAATCTGTTTCTCCACCAGCGGTGTCCACACATAGCCGGGGCAGATGGCATTGGCGGTGATGCCGTGCACGGCCGCTTCCAGCGCCACTGTTTTGGTCAGGCCGGCGATGCCGTGTTTGGCGGCGACATAGGCGGACTTGAAGGGTGAGGCGATCAGCGCATGGGCGGACGCGGTGTTTATGATGCGGCCCCATTTGCGCGCCTTCATGCCCGGCAAGGCCGCGCGCACCGCATGGAAGGCCGACGACAGGTTGATGGCGATGATGGCATCCCACTTCTCGGGCGGAAAATCCTCGATCGGCGAAACGAACTGGATGCCGGCATTGTTGACCAGGATGTCGACCGCGCCGAATGCCCTCTCCGCCTCGGCCACCATGGCGGCGATCTCGGCCGGCCTGGTCATGTCGGCGCCGCTATAAAGTGCCCTGACCGAAAATTCGTGTTCCAGTCCAGCCCGCTCCCTTTCGATCGCGTCGGCCTCGCCGAAGCCGTTGATCATCACATTGGCGCCTTCGGCCGCCAGGGCCCGGGCGATGCCCAGGCCGATTCCGCTGGTCGAGCCGGTAACGAGGGCGGATTTGCCTTTGAGCATGTCAAACTCCTGTCGTTGATGGCCGCAGCATGTCACAGCGGCGCGCAGCCGGGAATGCGTTGAAAAAACCGGAAGCGGACCGAATCCGCTATAAGCCGGACATGGAACGTACGGGGTGGCGGAGCATGAGCGGAGCGGGGACCCTTTCGGCGCGGCTTGCCGCGCTGCCCGCCACCCGCGCCACCTGGCGGCGCATTTCCGTTCTGTCGCTGGGCGGCTTTTTCGAATTCTACGACCTGTTCCTGGGCACCTATGTCGCACCGGGTCTGGTGAAGTCGGGCATCCTGACGACCACCACGCCGGGCCTTTTCGGCACCACGGGCGTCGCCGGCTTTTTCGCCGCCTTCTTCGCCGGCCTGTTCGTGGGCACAGCGCTGTTCGGCTTTGTCGCCGACAGGATGGGGCGGCGCGCCGTCTTTACCTGGTCGCTCATCTGGTACGCCGCCGCCAGTCTTGTCATGGCATTCCAGAGTGCGGCCTTCGGGCTGAATGTGTGGCGGTTTCTCTGCGGCGTGGGCGTGGGCGTGGAACTGGTGACCATCGATACCTATCTCGCCGAGATCTGCCCGCCCGGCCTGCGCGGCCGTGCATTTGCCTACGCCAACGTGATCCAGTTCCTGGCCATTCCGCTGGCCGCGCTGCTGGGCTGGCTTCTGGTCCCGCGCACAATCCTGGGCCTGGACGGCTGGCGCTTTGTGGTGATGGCAGGTTCGGCCGGTGCGCTGGCCGCATGGTGGATGCGCCGGCGCCTGCCCGAAAGCCCGCGTTGGCTGGCGCAGCACGGCCGGTCCGCCGAAGCCGAAGAGATTGTCGCGGCCTGGGAACTGGAAGCGCGGCTGGAAAATCAGGACTGGTCGCCTTCGCCGGCCGCGGCCGCGCCGGAAGCAAAGGGCCGCGGCGCCTTTCTGGAAATCTTCGCGCCGCGCTATCGCGGCCGCACGATCATGCTGATCGTCTTCAATCTGTTCCAGGCGGTGGGCTATTACGGCTTTGCAAGCTGGGTACCCACGCTCCTGATCGCGCAGGGCATCGCGGTGACAACAAGCCTGTTCTACACCTTCATCATCGCCATTGCCGCGCCGGTGGGGCCCTTGCTGGGCCTGTGGTTTACCGGGCACATCGAGCGCAAGCACCTGATCGCCGGCGCCGCGCTGGCCATCGCCGTTTTCGGGCTTCTGTTCAGCCAGGCACACGGCATGGGCGCGGTGGTCGCCTGCGGCGTGGCGTTGACGCTGGCCAACAACATCCTGTCCTTCGCCTATCACGGCTACCAGCCGGAACTCTATCCCACGCGCATTCGCGCCTTCGGTGTGGGCTTCGTCTATTCCTTTTCGCGCCTGTCGACCATGTTCAGCGCTTTCGTGATAGCAGCCATTCTGCGCCTGTTCGGGGCGGGCGGCGTCTTTGTCTTCATTGCCGGCTGCATGAGCATCGTGGCGCTGGTGATCGGCATTTTCGGTCCGCGCACGCATGGCAGGCCGCTGGAGCAGATTTCGGCATGAACTATCGTCATGGATATCATGCGGGTAATTTCGCCGACGTCATCAAGCATGTCGCGCTGGTGGCGATTTTGCAGCACCTCAGGAAGAAGGATTCCGCCTTCGC
>JBEHXB010000328.1:0-3321 GCA_048498895.1 Pseudomonadota bacterium | reverse complement strand
CCCGACATGCTTGCACCCGCCATCCCGGCACTGGCGCCGGCGCCGGTGAAGAAGGCGAAGAAGAAGCGGAAGGCCAAAAAGGCGGCCAAGGCCGCCCCGAAGGCCAAGAAGGCCGGCAAGAAGTCCGCCAAGAAGGCCGCAAAAAAGCCGGCCCGCAAGGCGGCGAAGAAGGCAGCGAAGAAGCCCGCCCGCAAGGCCAAGAAGGCCCGGAAGGCGAAACGGAAATAGATCGGCGAACGCCGGATTTCAAAGGGCGCGTCCATTCACGGGCGCGCCCTTTTTCCTTTTGCGGGACTGGGCCTAGACTGCCCGCGCCCCGGCCCGGGAAAACAAGGGGCGAGGAAACACGGGGCCAAGAGAGAGGGGAAACATCCATGCATTACTGGAAAACTTGCGCGGCCATTGGGGCCTTGCTGATGACGGGCCTGCCGGCTGTGGCGCAGACGGCGCTTCATTCCACGCCCACTGATCCGGTTGTCTTCCAGCCGGCCGCCGAGGTCGAGGCAATGACCCGGCTGGCCGATGGCAAGACCACGGCCTCGAAGATCGTGGTCGACCATGAGAACTATTTCATCGAATACGTCACCCGCGCCGCCAATACCCAGGCCGAGGCGCATGGCCACTGGTACGACTATGTCCATGTGCTGGCGGGCGAGGGCACCGTCACCTATGGCGGAACCCAGGAGGGCGGCCGCGATACCGGCGACCTCGAGGTGCGGGGCGGCACGCTGGTGGGCGCCAAGACCCAGCTTCTGCATGCGGGCGATCGCATCGTGCTGCCGCCCGGCGTGCCGCACCTGTTCACCGGTACGCCCGGCCACACGCTTACCTACCTGATCTTCAAGCAGCGCCGATAACCCGGAGGCCCACCATGCGCCTGACCCTGATTGCGGCCGCCCTTGTGCTGGCCGTGCCTGCCGCCGCCCAGACCGCCGTGCGCGCCACCCCGCCTGACGGCTTCATCTTCAAGTCGGGGGCCCAGATCGACGCCCTGGTCTCCAAGCCGGAGCCTGGCCGCGTCTATGGCGCCACCTTCATGAACGATCATGAGAATTACTATGTGGAGTTCGTCAAGCGCCTGGACCATGGCAATTCGGTGGAGCTGCATCCTCACTGGATCGACCAGATCACCATCATCGCGGGCACCGGCACGCTGACCTATGGCGGCACGGTGCAGGGCGGCACCACCGCCCCCAATGGCGAGCTGCGCGGCGGCGCCCAGGTCGGGGCGAAGACACAGGCGCTCAAGCCCGGCGATTTCGTGCTGATCCCGGCGGGCATGGCGCACAAGTTCGATGCCGCGCCTGGGAAGACTCTCACCTATGTGGTGGCGAAGGCGCGGCAGTAGTTTTTTGACCCTCTCCGGTTTCAGCTTTCTCTCGGCGCGTGCCGCGTCTTCGAACGCTGAAACCACCTCCCCCTTGCATGCGCTTCGCGCAAAAGGGGGAGGTGGGCCTCTGGAATTCGGATATCTAGTTCGGTTCGCCGGTCATGCAGGCTTTCGGCACGCGCGGCCGCCATAGCAGGTTCACCGCCAGCCCGGCCATGATCAGCGCTGTGGCGCCCAGCTTCCAGCCGGGCAGCGGCTCGCCCAGCAGCAGCGCGCTGGCGCCGAAGCCGAACACCGGCACCAGCAGCGACAGGGGCGCGACGGTGGCGGCGGGATAGCGCGCCAGAAGGATCGCCCACACGCCATAGCCGAACATGGTGTTGCCGGCGCTCTGCCAGATCACCGCCGCCCAGGTCAGCGGCCCGGCATGGTGCAGGCCCGCCAGTATGGCGGCGGGGCCTTCCAGCAGCAGCGAGAGCAGCAGCAGCGGCGGCGCCGCGAACATCGCCGACCACACCACATAGGCCAGCATGTTGATCTTCCGGCCGTCCTGCGTCGCCTCGCGCCCGGCCTGGTTACCCAGCGCCCACCCCAGCGCCGCGCCCAGGACGAGCACCAGTCCGACTATGGTCGCGCCTTCGCCGTTATGGGCGGCGATCACTCCCATGCCGGCCAGCGCCAGCACCAGGGCTGCGATGTGATGCGGCTTCAGCCGCTCGCCGGTGCGCGACATCGCCCCGCGCGCGGGAGCGCGCCAAATGGCGAGCGCGATGGTGAAGAAGACCTGCAACTGCACCACCAGCGAGGCCAGGCCCGGCGAGATGTAGCGGTGCATGGCGATGAACAGCAGGCCGAACTGCATCAGCCCGATGGCCAGGCCATAGAAGGCCAGGTTGCCCCAACTCGCGGCCGGGCGCGGCAGGATGAAGACCAGCGGCAAGAGCACGAAGGTGAAGCGCAGGGTGGCGAAGAACAGGGGCGGCAGCACGTTCAGCCCCAGTCGGATGACCACGAAGTTGGTGCCCCAGACGAACACCACCGCCAGCGCCAGCAGTGCGTCGCGCAGGGAAAGCTGATGGGAAGTCACGGTCGGAACCCCGATTTGATGCGCCGCACTATACAGGCGTGGCCGCAAGGGAGCGGCGTGCAAAGCGCGCAGGGCAGGGGCCGGCGCGGCGGGGACCTGTAACCCGCGGCGCGGGCGGGCGAAAGTCCTTCTGTCCATGCTACACAGCCTGCCGGAGGAAACGTCTTGATCCTGTTCCTGCTCGCCTTTCTGGGTGGCGTCCTGACCATCCTCAGTCCCTGCATCCTGCCGGTGCTGCCCTTTGTCTTCGCGCGCGCCGACCGGCCGTTCCTGAAAAGCGGCCTGCCGCTGCTGGCGGGCATGGCGGTCAGCTTCGCCGCCATCGCCACGCTGGCGACGGTGGGGGGAAGCTGGGCGGTACACGCCAATGCCTGGGGGCGGGCACTGGCGCTGGTGCTGCTGGCGCTGTTCGGGCTGACGCTGCTGTTGCCGGCGCTGGCCGACCGGCTGATGCGGCCACTGGTGGCGCTGGGCGACCGGCTGTCATCGCGCGCCGGCGCCGAGGCGGGCATCGGGGCGTCGCTGCTGCTGGGCGTGGCGACGGGACTTTTGTGGGCGCCCTGCGCCGGGCCGATCCTGGGCCTGATCCTGACGGGCGCGGCGATCCGGGGCGCCAGCGCTTCCACCACGCTGCTGCTGCTGGCCTATGCGCTGGGCGCGGCCACCTCGCTGGCGGCGGCGCTGCTGATCGGCGGGCGCGTCTTTGCCGTGATGAAAAAGTCCCTGGGCGCGGGCGAATGGATTCGCCGCGCGCTGGGGGCGCTGGTGCTGGCGGGGGTTGCCGCCATCGCGCTGGGACTGGACACCGGTTTTCTTACCCGCATCTCCACCGCCCAGACCGCGTCGCTGGAGCAGGGGCTGCTGAACCGCACCGGCATGGGCCACGCCATCCGGACGACCGCCG
>JBEHXB010000327.1:0-3324 GCA_048498895.1 Pseudomonadota bacterium | reverse complement strand
GACGGAGCCGCCCGCCGCGCCGCCGGTGATGGCGACGAACTGGGCGCCGATCTCGTACATGCGGTGCTGCAGGGCTTCCCAGCGGTCGGGATAATAGACTTCGCGCTTCGGGCGCGGGCCGGTGGGATATTTCCAGCTATAGCCGCCCGGCCAGGTCTTCATCTTCTGGGTGTCGCGCGGCGGCGGCTCCAGCCCGTCCTTTGTGGCGCAGAAGGACGAGCCGAAAATCTCGAAATAGCGGAAGCCGACCTCGCGGCCTTCGGAAATGCCGACAAAGGGATCGCCCTCCCAGCCGCCGCGGGTGTTGGTGGTATAGCCGATGCGGAATTGCTGCTGGCGCGGATGGAATTCCTGCACTTCCATCGCCGGCGCGCCATTGTAGGCGGGCCCGGTCGTTTGCGCCCTCGCCTGTTCGCGCGCCGCCAGAAGTCCGCCGGCGGCGACGGACATCCCAAAGAAGGTCCTGCGGTCCATTCTATCCCTCCACTGTTGATCCTGCCGCGCGTCATCGGCGCACGGCGCACCTTAGACAAGGCAGCGGCGCTTCACCATTGCGTTTCGCGATGCTTGCGCCCCTTGCGATGCAGCCCGGTACAGGCAGAAAAATGCCCGGCGCTTTCGCAGCCGGGCCAGGTTTCCTGGACCACAGGGAATATGGCCAGGACGTCACGCATTCGCCCGCACGTTTCCTCCGCGGGCCCGTGGCTGTCAACCAGGAGTGACCGGACGTTCCGCATCGCGGAACGTCGGAAACGGAACCTGAAATCAGCGGGCGATGCGGGCGCGCGGCGCCTTCTGCTGGATGGGATGCTGCAGCGACAGGCCGGGCGGCAGCGCCGGGCCGATGCAGCCGGCCAGCATGCGCGACAGCGCCGTCTGGCGGCGGCTGTCCATGCGCTCAACCGGCGCAGTGATGGATATGGCCGCCACCGGCTGGGTGCCGCGCAGGATCGCCACGCCTATGCAGGTCACGCCGGGTTCATTTTCCTGTTCCTCGCGGGAAAATCCGCGGCGGCGCGCCTCCAGAAGTTCCTGCCACACCAGCTTCAGCGAAGTGCGCTTCGGCGTCGCACGCCGTGGGACGGCGCCCGGAAAGGCGGCGGCGAAGCTTTCGAAATCGACATATTTCTGGGACAGGATCGCCCGGCCCAGCGCCGTGGTGAGGGCGGGATTGCGCCAGCCTATTTCCGACCAGATGCGGATGGCGCGTTGCGGTTCGACCTTGTCGATATAGACCACCTGCTCGCCGCTCAGCACGCCCAGGTGACAGGTTTCGCCGGCCTTGGCGCAAAGGGCGGCGAGCGCGTCATGGATCAGGCTGCGCAGCGATTCATCGCGCAGATGGGAATCGGCGATCGCCAGCAGGGATGGGCCCAACCGGTAGTTGCCGTTCTGGTCCTGTTCGACAAAGCCGCGGTGGCGCAGCGCCGCCAGGGTGCGGTGGATCGAGGATTTGTTGATCCCCAGATCGGCGGCCAGCTTGGTCAGGGCCAGGCCGCCCGCGCCCGCGTCACCCAGTCGCTGCAGTGCCCTGAGCGCCTTGTCGACGCTTCCCAACGGAGAGTTTCCGGCCATTTTCCGCCTTGTGATTTGACCTGCCCATTGCGACGGACACGGATTTGCCCATAAGAAACCCCAGCGGGCGGGGCTTCGCAAACCGTTTCAGCCAGCTTGCCGTCCCAGGGCCCGATTGGAAGGAAAATCTCATATGACAATTTATCAGGGCCGCTTCGCGGGCCGTGCCGCGGTGATCACCGGCGGCGCATCGGGGCTGGGCCTGGAAACCGCGCGGCGCATCACCGCCGAGGGCGGCAAGGTCGTGCTGTGGGACCTGGATGCGGGCGCGCTGGCGGCGGCGCAAAAAGAAACCGGCGCGGCGCATGTCATCGCGCTGGACGTTTCGAACGCCGGGGCGGTGGAAGCCGCCGCGGCCGAAAGCAAAAAGCTGCTGGGCAGGATCGATATCCTGGTCAACAGCGCCGGCATCACCGGCGCCACCCACACCGTGATCGGCTATCCCATCGATTCCTGGATCAAGGTGTTCGAGGTCAATGTCCACGGCCTGTTCTATTGCTGCCGCGCCATCGCGCCGGGGATGGTGGAGAACGGCTATGGCCGCATCGTCAACATCTCGTCCGTGGCGGGCAAGGAAGGCAACCCCAACGCCAGTTCCTATTCGTCAGCCAAGGCGGCGGTGCTGGGCTTCACCAAGTCGCTGGGCAAGGAGCTGGCCACCAAGGGCGTGGTCGTCAACGCGGTGACGCCGGCCACCTTCGACAGCCCGATCCTCAAGCAGGTGCCCCAGAGCCATATCGACTATATGAAGTCGCGCATCCCGATGGGCCGGCTGGGCACGTCCCAGGAAATCGCCGCCGCCGTGTGCTGGCTGGCCAGCGAGGAATGCTCCTTCACCACCGCCTCTACGCTGGATACGTCGGGCGGGCGTACGACCTACTAGGCGTCCTGCGACTCCATTGGCGGCCGCGCGAGGCTGTCCCCTGCGCGGCAAAGACCCAGCGCGAATGGGCCGATCTTTTCAAGCGGCAACTGGTGCAGGACCGCGCCGGTCTCAAAAGCCGCGCGCGGCAGGCCATAGACAGCCGAGGTGGCCTCATCCTGCCCGATGGTTTCGCCGCCCGCGCCGGCCAGTGCACCGAGTCCGTCGGCGCCATCGCGGCCCGGTCCGGTCAGGATGATGCCAACGGTCCGGCGGGGACAATATCGGGCCAGTGAATAGAACAGCCGGTCGATCGAGGGGCGATGGCCCGAGGCCGGTTCATTCATCACCAGGCGGCAGCGCAGGCTGATGCGCCCGAAGACTTCAAGATGCGCCGATCCGCCGGGCGCCAGCCACACCTGGCCGGGCGTCAGCGGCGCGCTGTCCTGCGCCACCGTCACATGGGGCTCACACAGCATGTCCAGCCGTGCGGCCAGAGCGGCGGTAACGTGCTCGGGCGCGGGCAGGGCAACCACCGTTGGCGGGCAATCGCGCGGGAAATGCGACAGCACTTCCAGCAACGCCTCCTCGCCGCCGGTCGACGCGCCGATGGCAACGATGCGGTCGCTGAAGACGTTTTGCGATGCTGCCGACATGAGGCCCTCTCCCGGGGCGCCGCCGCCCTGAATGGTTGCGTGAATTCTGAGTACACGCATAGGTTGCATCAAGGTCGTAAATGCCCGCTTAACGGCCGCTTCGCCAGGCAGGATCTGGCCCGGCTGCCCTGCTGGCCTAGAAGGCCGAGCGGATTTCCACCAGGAAGCGGGGGACCGTGCGCAACCGGATCAGCTGCACGCTGGGCGTACCGGCCTGGTCGCGCGGGCCGG
>JBEHXB010000326.1:0-3330 GCA_048498895.1 Pseudomonadota bacterium | reverse complement strand
GCCGGTGATCATGTAGAAGGTGGTGGTCTTGCCCGCGCCGTTGGGGCCCAGAAGGCCGACCACCTCGCCGCGCCGCAGCGACAGGGAAACCGAGCGCACAACCGGCCGCTTGTTGAAGCTTTTGCCGATGCGCGAAACCACCAGCCCCTTGCCGCCTTCGATTACGCGGGGGTGATTGTCGATCGTTTGCAAGTTACGGGCATTGCTAACTTTGTCGGTCATCGGGGTGCTCGCGGCAAAAATCATGCCTGTTCGTGTTTAAGGAACCATGAAGGATGTTCATCGCCCCGCCCCCGGCGACTGGGATTGAGTCTGCGACTGATCCTGGGTGGGACTGAAGACGCCTTGCACACGGCCTTGCGGGGTGCCCGGCGTGCCGCGCGGACCTGCCAGCGCGGCCTGGCCGGTGGCGAGATTGACGGTGAGCTGGGCGCCGCGCATCACGTCCTTGGCGCGCTTGAGCACCACATTGCCGCTCATCAGCACCGTGCGCGGTCCCACCGAATAGACGCCCACATCGCCGGTCGCAGTCCCCGACGCCGGAGAATCCACCACCACATTGCCGGTGGCGGTCACCTTGTCGGCCTTGCCGTTCACCGATGTGATGCGGACCTGGTTGGCGCGCATCTTGATGTCGCCCTGTGTCACCACGACATTGCCGACAAAGGTGCCGGTCTTGCCGTTGAGGTCGGCGACGAAGCGGTCGGAGGAGACGTTGATCGGCTGTTCCGCGGAAGGCTTGGGCGGCGTCGCTGCTTCCAGGCCGCCGCCCGAAACGGCGCCCATGACAAAGGCGGCGATGAAAATGGCGGCCCGTTTCATGACTTGCTGCTTCCGACAAATTGCATGCGAACATGGCCGCTGAGGGTCAGAAGCCCCGCATTGCGGTCGGCGTGGAAGGAATCGGCGCTGAGCTTGCCGTCCGGTCCCTGCCCCGTCACCTGCTGGTGGCCATGCACGATATTCTGCTTGAGGTTCATCGATGCGCTCTCGGTGTGCAGTTCATAGCCGCTGTCGGTAAAGAGGTCGATGCCACCCGCCAGCTCAAGCTGGCCGGTGCCCATGTCGACCGTCCCCGAGCGCGCGCGGGCGTTGAGCCAGGTCGTCTTGTCCAGCGCCAGGTCCGCATCGATATTCCTCAGCGTCGCGCGCTTGGGATTCTTGGCGTCCTGCACCGCCATGTCGGCGGTGATGACAAAGGGATTGCCCTTGGTATCCGCCCCCGTCAGGCGCGGCTTGACCATGGAAAGGTCGTCCTTCACATGCCCGAGCTTTTCATAGGTCAACGACAGCTGGCGCGGTGCGCGGGCGACGAAGAAGAAGGCCAGCACCGCGGCGATGATCAGGAACGCGCCCAGCGACAGCACGCGCTTGGCCAGCACCACGAAGCGCGAATAGCGCAGCGCCTCCATCATCGTGGTGCGCGCACGCGACGACCAGTCATGCCGGTGGGGATGGTCCTGTGCGGCCATGGGCATGACGCCTCCCTAGCCGGGTCCTGCCCTGAGGCAGTCATGGATATGCAGCACGCCGATGGGCCTTCTGGCGGCATCCGCCGGATCCAGCACGATCAGCTGGGTGATCTTTTTCTCGGTCATCAGCGCCAGCGCCTCGGCGGCAAGCTGGTCGGGTGTGGCGATCTGCGGCGCGCGGGTCATCACCTCGCCCGCCCGCCGTCCGGAAAAGCCGCCGTCATAGTGGCGGCGCACATCGCCGTCGGTAACGATACCCGCCAGGCCGCCCGCCGCATCCAGTACGGCAACACAGCCCAGCCGGCCCGAGGCAATGGTCAGCAGCGCTTCCGGCATGGGCGTGTCCTCGCGGCAGACCGGAAGGCCATCGCCCTGCTGCATCAGGTCGCGTACCCGCACCAGCGCGCGGCCCAGGCTGCCGCCGGGATGGAAATCGCGATACTGGTCGGACGAAAATCCCTTGCGCTCCATCAGCGCCACGGCAATCGCATCGCCCAGGCTCATCATCATGGTGGTCGATGTGGTGGGCGCCATGCCCATGGGGCAGGCTTCCGGCGCCAGCGGCAGCAACAGCTTCACGTCGGCCGCGTTCATCAGGGTGGATTCCGGCTTGGCGCCGATGCCGATCAACGGAATGCGGTAGCGCTTCGCATAGGTAATCAGCGCCGACAGTTCGGCCGTCTCCCCGCCCCAGGACAGCAGCAGCAGCACGTCGCTGCGCGCAATCGCACCCATGTCGCCGTGCGCCGCCTCGGCGGGATGGACGAAGTAGGCCGGCGTTCCGGTGGACGACAGTGTAGCGGCGATCTTGCGCGCGACATGGCCCGACTTTCCCATGCCGCTGACGATCACCCGGCCCTTGGCGGCCAGCAGCAAGCCGATGGCGCGGGTGAAATCGCCGTTGAGCGAAGCCGACAGGGTCATCAGCGCTTCGCTGGCAAAATTGAGCACCCGGCGCGCGGCGGCCAGGTCGCTGGCCATGCTCTCAAGCACCGCAGGCTGCACTCTTGCCCTGGGAGAAGCCATTTATCTCTTTGATTTGGTTAACGATTATCCGAATCACCCCACTCTATCCCAGATGGGGGCCGCTGCCCAAGCGAAAATCGTGCCAGTTATGGGACGGTTTCTCGCGCGATTTGCGCGGCGACGCAAGGCACACCCGCCGGCCTTGCCGCGGTGCGGCGGCGAATTTGTCCGCCGTTCCGGTCAGTGGGCGAAAATATCGGTATCGCCCCAACCGGCCAGGTCGAGGTCGGCGCGGGAGGGCAGGAAATCGAAACAGGCCTGGGCCAGGCGCGTGCGCCCCTCGCGCGCCAGCATGGCATCCAGCGCATCCTTGAGCTGGTGCAGATAGGCGACATCGTTGGCGGCGTAAGCCAGCTGCCTTTCCGACAGCTCCTTGGCGCCCCAGTCGGACGATTGCTGCTCCTTGGACAGGTCCACGCCCAGAAGCTCGCGCACCAGATCCTTCAGGCCGTGCTTGTCGGTATAGGTGCGCACCAGCTTGGAGGCGATCTTGGTGCAATAGAGAGGCGCCACTTCCACCCCCAGCCAGCGGCGGAACATGGCGATGTCGAAACGGGCGAAATGGAACAGCTTCAGCACGCCCGGATCGGCCAGCATCCGCTTGAGGTTGGGCGCGCCATACTGGCCGGCGGCGAACTGCACCATGTGGCAGACACCGTCGCCGCCCGTCATCTGCGCCAGGCACAGCCGGTCGCGGAAGGGATTGAGGCCCAGCGTCTCGGTGTCGATGGCCACCACCGGACCGAGGTCCAGTCCGTCCGGCAGATCGTTCCGGTAGAGCTTCATTTTCATGCCGGTTGCATAGCCCACTGGCGCTTGCTGGGCAAATTTA
>JBEHXB010000325.1:0-3341 GCA_048498895.1 Pseudomonadota bacterium | reverse complement strand
CCCTGCCAGCTCTGCTGGCCGGTGACCTTCCAGGTCAGCACGTTGCCGGTGGTACCGCTGTAGGTATCGCTGTTGAAGCCGCCACCCAGCACGCCCGCGGTCTCCGAGGCGTATTGCCCAGGCTGCAGCGGATCGGAGATGAACTTCATGGTGTGGTTGGCCAGAATGCGCGCCACAAAGTCGCCGGGCACGTCCCAATCCTGCAGGTCGAACTGATAGCTGGCTTCCACGTCGAAGCCGTCCGTCAGCAGGCCCGCCGAGTTGAACGGAACCGCGGTGATCGACACCACCTGGTTGGGATCGCCCACCAGACCCTGGTTGCCCACAACGTTCGTCTGCGGCTGGCCATTCTTGGTCTGGATGAACTGCTGCGAGCAGTAGCTCGAGATGCCCTGGACGCACAGGTCTTCGACCGTCTGCGCACCGGACGAGGCGATGATGCCCTTGACCATGATGCGGTAGTAGTCGAACGAGGCCTGGAAGCCCGGCAGGAAGTCGGGCTGATAGACCGCGCCGATCTGGGTGGTCTGACCCTTTTCCGGCTTCAGCAGCGGATTGCCCGCGTTCGTCTGGCCCATGACCTGGCTCTGGGTGCAGTTCGGGTCGGCGAACTTGTTGCAGAAGCCGCCATTGAGGGTCTGGCGCGGCAGGAACAGGTCGGCCAGGTTCGGCGCGCGAACGTCACGCGACTGCAAGGTGCGCAGGCGCACGCCAGGGATCGGCGTATCCCAGGTCAGGCCCACCTTCCAGGCGACGATGTCGCCGGCGGTGGAGTAGCGCTCGAAGCGGCCGGCCAGATCCAGGTCGGCCTTGCCCCAGGTCGAGTCGTTGATCAGCGGGACGCCGGTTTCCAGGAACACTTCGTTCACATGGTAGTTGCCCTGGCCGCTGGTGTAGTTGCCCGCATTCCAGTTGCCCGGATTGACGTGGCCCGACGCACCACCCGATGCCTGGCAGTCGATCGACGGATCGGTGCAGGGATAGAGGGCGTTGGCCGGGGTCGAAGCGGTGATGCCGCCGGCATAGGGATCGGCAGCCTGGGCGAAGGCCTCTTCACGATAGTCGTAGCCGAAGGCCACCGAGACATCGCCGGCCCAGTTCTTGACCGGGCTGGTGTTCAGGTTGAGGCCGAAGGCTTCCTGGCGCATCCACTGGCGCATTTCGGGGCCACCGACCTTGGCGCCGTTTGCCTGGTTGTCGATGTAGGCAATGGCGGCCGGGCTGGGCATGGAGGTGCCGAAGGGATTGAACGGCACGCAACCATTGGCCCGGGCAGCCGGATCGCGGCAGACGATCGAGCCGTCGGCCAGCTGGATGGTGTCCATCGCCAGGTTGAAGCGGTTCTTCAACGGCATGTTGTGGATGTGAACCGCCGAGTTGTTCTCGCCGTGCTGGAAGTAGCTGTCCCAGGTGAAGTCGGTGTCGAACACGTTGAAGGCACCGTCGCCGCCGATCACATAGCGGCGCATGTCGCGCTGGAAGTTGACGATCTGGTCCAGGTTCATGTTGCCGTTGGAGGTGGTGACCGAGAAGCCCTGAACCGGGGCGCCTGTCGCCGTCGGCGTTCCGTTGGCAATCTGCGTGGCACTCACGCCGGTATAGCTCGACGTTGCGGTATTCGCATAGGCCGCGTTACAGGCCGCGATGGTGTCGGCGTAGCTGAGGCCGATGCCGAACATGCCGGACTGGGGCAGGAAGGCGTTGTCGCACTTGATGCCGATGCCGCCCTTGTTGGAATTGCCCTGCGCCGGGATGTTCTGGGTGCGGACATTCGAGATGTTGATGGTGGCGTAGATCTCGGTGTTGTCGGTCAGGTCGTAGGACACGCGGCCGTAGATATTGCCGCGGGTGATCGGGTCGATCAGCGAGTGCGTGAACTGACGCGCGGTCTGGTCACCGGGGTCGGACGGCGTGCCGAAGCAGGTCGATCCGATGGCGCCCGTCACCGTGCCCGAGCCATTGAACTTGCCGTTGAGGTTGGGCGTACAGCCGCCGGCATAATCGAATTGCGCGGCCTGGCCGTTGGCGCCGAAGATGGTGCCCTGCTTGGGACCGGAGTTCACCATCACATAGGGATAGGTGTTGATGTCCTGGGCCAGGTTGCCGACGACGTAGCGCGGACCAGTGTAGCCGGCCGGCGTGCCCGACAGGCCGGAGCCGGTGGAATTCAGCGAATAGTTCGCGGTACCGACCTGCGAGAAGAACTCGCGGCCGCCCGGATAGATCTTGGTGCCGAACTGATTGTAGGACACCGGGAGTTTGGGCTGCACGCCGGCAGAGGTCTGGTATTCGCCGGCGACTTCCATGTGCAGGCGGCCGCCCAGCAGGCTGGTGCCGGCCGCGAACTGCATGACCGCGGTCGCGTCATCGCCAAAGGTCGAAAGACCGCCCGAAGCATTGAGCTTGAAGCCCTCGAAATGCTTGTCGGTCACGAAGTTCACCACACCGGCAACGGCGTCCGAACCCCAGGAAGCGGACGCACCGCCCGTCACCACGTCGACGCGCTGGATCAGCAGCTGCGGCATCTGCGAGACGTCGACGGCGCCGTTCGGGTTGGCGGGAACAACGCGCTGGCCATCCAGCAGGGTCAGGGTGCGAATGATGCCCAGGCCGCGCAGGTTCAGCGCGGAGAGACCCTGAAGACCGGTGGTGGTCGAACCGGTGTTGTAGGTAACGCCCGAGGAGCCTTCCAGGGCCGGCAACTGCGTCACCGCTTCAAAGACGTTTGGCTGTGCCTGCTTTTCCAGGTCCGCGGCGCTCATCACCGTGGTGGGCGTCGGCGCGTCAAAGCCGGCATTCTGCAGTCGTGTCGAAGACACGACCACCTGCTCGACACCCTGGGCCTGGCCCTGCGCCATCGCAGCGCCGGCGCTGAGGGCCAGCATGGCCACGCCGCCTGCAAGGCGCGCGCGAGTCGTCGTCAATCCATAAATCATGATGATCTCCCCCTTAGGAGCAATTATTTTTTTGAACCAAGCGAATCTTCGCTGGGGGCGCATGTATCACTACACGAAAGTATGCGTCCAGCACGGTGCGCGAAATTTTGCGCAATGTTTTCGATGTTCTCTTTGTGAGTCCGTCGCTGTTCGCTGCGCACGCCGCAGCATCGAGCCTTCGCTTTGCAATCCGTGAGGTTGATGTAAACATCAACTGACGTATATAGAGTGCATGCGCGTGACGGCTGACCCATAGCGGCATGCGACAGTACAAACCGGCCGGATGTTTCTGGTGAACACGCGCGCGCGATGATCGCGAATTTCTTCCGCGCATATTCCGGACAGTGTGGCAATTCAGCTACGCGCAGCAGAGGCCGTGACAAAATTGTGAGGACAAGCTGAACC
>JBEHXB010000324.1:0-3349 GCA_048498895.1 Pseudomonadota bacterium | reverse complement strand
GTCTGGTGGGCGGCTGGCGCTGCTTGGCAGCGGCGATCCCGGCCTTGAGGCGTTATTTCGGGCGGGGGCGGCCCGTCATCGCGGGCGCGTCGGCATCGCTATCGGCTATGACGAAAAGCTGTCGCATCTACTGCAGGCTGGATGCGACGCCATCCTGATTCCTTCGCGCTTCGAGCCCTGCGGTCTTACGCAGCTCTACGGCCAGGCTTATGGGTGCGTGCCGGTGGCGGCGCGCGTCGGCGGGCTGGCGGACACCATCATCGATGCCAATGACGCGGCGCTGTCGGCAGGGGTTGCCACCGGCATCCTGTTCGACGGAGTTACGGCCGACGGCATCCAGCGTGCGATCCGGCGCACGATGGCGCTTTTCAGGGACGCCAAGGCCTGGAACAACATGCAGCGTCAGGGCATGAAACAGGACTTTTCCTGGCGGCGCAGCGGCGCGCAATATGCAGCTCTTTATTCGGGAATGGTCAGGGACAAACGCATGGCGGTCATCAACCCCACTACGCCTTTCGAAGGCCAGAAGCCGGGCACATCGGGATTGCGCAAGAAGGTCAAGATCTTCCAGCAGCCGAACTATGTGGAGAATTTCATCCAATCCATCTTCGATGTCGTGGAAGGAAAGGAAGGTGCAACGCTGGTCATCGGCGGCGACGGGCGCTTCTACAACCGCCCCGTAATCCAGCAGGCAATTCGCATGGCGGCCGCCAACGGTTTCGGCCAGGTCCTGGTGGGTCAGGGGGGCATCCTCTCCACACCGGCCGCCAGCAACGTGATCCGCAAATGCGGTGCCATCGGCGGTCTGGTTCTGTCGGCCAGCCACAATCCCGGCGGCCCAGACGAGGATTTCGGCATTAAATACAACATAACCAATGGCGGACCGGCGCCAGAAAAGGTGACCGAAGCGATCTATGCGCGTACCCTCACCATCGATCGCTGGCTGGGCGTCGATGCGCCCGATATCGATCTGGATCAGCCCGGCATGGTGCGGGTGGGCGGCATGGCGGTAGAGGTGATCGATTCGGTCGCCGACTATGCCGCTCTGATGGAGTCTCTGTTTGATTTTCCCGCCATCCGCGCGCTTGCGGCTTCGGGATTCACCATGGCTTTTGACGCCATGAGCGCCGTGACCGGGCCTTATGCGCACGAGATCCTGGAGAGGCGGCTGGGTTTTGCCAAAGGCACGGTGAGGAACGGCACCCCGCTTGAGGATTTTGGGGGCCATCATCCCGACCCGAATATCGTCAATGCAAAGGGCCTTTATGACCTGATGATGGGGCGGGATGCGCCCGATTTTGGGGCGGCATCGGACGGCGATGGTGACCGCAACCTGATCCTCGGGCGCGGTTGCTATATCACTCCTTCCGATTCGCTTGCCATGCTGGCAGCCAATGCTCATCTGGCGCCGGGCTACCGGGGCGGCCTGGCCGGCATAGCCCGCTCCATGCCAACCAGCACCGCAGCCGACAGGGTTGCCGCCTCGCTGGGTATCAAGTGCTACGAAACTCCCACGGGCTGGAAATTCTTCGGCAACCTGCTGGATGCAGGGTTGGCTACGATCTGCGGCGAGGAAAGCGCGGGGACCGGTTCGAACCATGTGCGCGAGAAGGACGGGATGTGGGCGGTGCTTCTCTGGCTCAACATTCTGGCGGCACGCAAAATATCTGTCGACGCCCTGGCGCGCGCGCACTGGGCCAAGTACGGACGCAACTATTATTCTCGCTACGATTATGAGGGTATAGAGACGGAAAAAGCTGCCGCGCTGGTGGCCGAGTTGTCCGCTACACTTGCCAAGCTTCCCGGCAGGCGCTTCGGCAAGCTGACGATCGCCGCGGCGGAAGAATTCTCCTACACCGATCCGGTTGACGGGTCGGTCAGCCGGCATCAGGGCGTGCGCGTGCTGTTCCAGGGCGGGTCGCGCCTGGTGATGCGTCTGTCCGGAACCGGCACCACCGGGGCAACCTTGCGCGTCTATCTGGAGCGTTACGAACCGGCGGAGGGCCGCCTTGACGAAGATACGCAGGCCATGCTGGCCCCCATTGCCAACGCGCTGGAGCCCATCGCCGGCATTGCCAGTCATACTGGCCGCACAAAGCCCGATGTGGTGACGTGATCTTGAATCCGGGTGCCCATCTTTCGCAAGCCGGCGCGAATTTTGCCGTGCGCTCGCGCGACGCCGACCGGGTGACGCTTTGCCTCTTCAACGGCGAGCGCGAGCGACGCGTGCCGATGCACCGCGACGGAGAGTGGCATGTGGCATCGGTGGCGGGTGTAAAAAGCGGTCAGGCCTATGGCTATCGGGCCGCCGGCCCGTGGGCGCCGGCTCAGGGCCATTGCTTCGACGAAAGCAAGTTGCTGGTCGATCCCTATGCGGTGGAACTGGACCGCCGCTTCCGCTTCGATCCGGCGCTGTGTGTTCGAGGCCAGGATACGGCTGCATTTGTGCCCAGAGCGCTGGTGATGCCTCCGCTGCCGCATGTGGTTCGTGCCCCGCCGCATTTCCGCTGGGGCGGCCTAATCTATGAGTTGAATGTGCGCGGCTTCACCCACGAACATCCCGATGTGCCGCTCCAGGAGCGCGGCACGGTGGCGGCGCTGGCTCATCCCGCCGTCATCGCGCACTTCAGGAAGTTGCATGTCGGCGCGGTGGAGCTGATGCCCATCACCGCATGGATCGATGAACGGCATTTGCCTCCACAGGGGCTCGCCGATGCCTGGGGGTACAATCCTATTGTGCCAATGGCGCTGGATCCCAACCTGTGTCCGGGTGGAATTGCCGAACTGCGCGACACGGTAGCGGCACTGCACGCCGAAGGTATTGGCGTGATCCTTGACCTGGTTTTCAACCACACGGGCGAAAGCGATGCACTGGGGCCGACGCTTTCCCTGCGCGGACTGGACGGCCGCTATTACGCCCGCGAGCCAGACGGCACACTGATCAATGACACCGGCACGGGCAACACGCTGAACTTCGCCGAAGAGTTGGTGCGGAGCCTGACGCTGGATACGCTGCGCCACTTCGTGATCCATGCCGGAGTCGATGGCTTCCGCTTCGACCTCGCCCCGGTGATGGCGCGTGCGCCGGCCTTCGACGCAACGGCGCCCATATTCGCGGCCATTGCCGCCGATTCAGTGTTGAAGGATCGCGTAATGATTGCCGAGCCATGGGACCCGGGCCCCGGCGGCTATCAACTGGGCAACTTCCCGGACGATTGGCTGGAATGGAACGACCGCTATCGCGACGATGCGCGCCGCTTCTGGCGCGGCGATCCCCACATGACCGGGGCGCTGGCCATGCGCATGACGGGCTCCTCCGACATTTTCGGGTCCACCCGCAGCCGCAGTG
>JBEHXB010000323.1:0-3361 GCA_048498895.1 Pseudomonadota bacterium | reverse complement strand
TTCATGCGTCACCAGCGTCGGCCACCAGTCGACCCAGTTGGCCAGTTCGTGGATGCGGAAATTGCGCATCGACGCGGCCGCATGCGCCGAAGCCGCGGTTCCCACCGGGCTGGCCGGATTGTGGGCGGCGGTCCAGATGCCATAAAGGTCGGCCAGGTCGGAAACGCGCTTGGCCTCCCACAGGCCGCCCATCTTGGGAATGTCCAGATGCACGCCGGCGCAGCCCTGGTGGATGATGATGTCCTTGAAGCCGGCCAGCAGATAGAGATTCTCGCCGGTGCAGATCGGCGTCTTGGTGCCATGCGCCACGCGCACCATGGTCTCCCAGTTCTCGGCCGGCGTCGGGTCTTCCACCCACATCGGCTTCACATGCTCGACCGCATCGCAATACTGGATCACCTCATTGACGGTGTATTTCCAGTGGCACTCGATCGCCATGTCGGTGTCCGGCCCGATGGCGGCGCGCACCCGGTCCATGCGGTCGACCAGCCGGGCGATGTCCTTGTTGGTGAGCTGGTTGGTGTAGGGATCATGGCCGGGCTCGGAGAAGGTGGGATCGGCGGTGCGGGGCACCGCGTCGCCCTGATACTTGAAGGCAGTGAAGCCGTAGGGGTTGTTGGCCTTGGCTTCCGCCGCCTGGTCGCCCCAGCTTTTCGGATCCTCGGGATGGCGCGCGGGCGCCTGCAGCGTGCGATAGAAGCGCACCTTGTCGCGGAAACGCCCGCCCAGCAGATCGCACACCGGCACGCCCAGAAGACGGCCCGCCAGATCCCACAACGCGATCTCGATGCCCGAGGAGGCATGGACGGTGACGCCGCCGATGGCGCCATAGCCGCCATTGAGGAACAGCACCTTGGTCGCCAGCTTGACCACGTTCAGCGGGTCCTCGCCGATCAGCTGCTCGCGGAAACGGTTCAGCACCATGTCCTTCAGGCCCGGGCCCCAATAGCCCTCGCCGATGCCGTAGACACCGGCATCGGTCTCGATCTTGATCAGGTTCCAGTCCCAGGTGCCCCGAATGATCATCACCTTGACGTCGGTGATCTTGACCTTGCGCGCCAGCGAGGCCGCGCGCGCCTGGAACGGTAGAGCGAAACAGGACCCGGTCGCGGCCAGGTTCATCAGGATTTGGCGGCGATCCATCATCTTAAAGCTCCGCTATCAATTGCCGGCCGGCTGGTTGACCTGAAAATAGTGGACCTGGCCCTCGCGGTTGCGCGGCGTCATGGCCAGGCGTGTGCATGGCCCGGTATTGGGAGCGCAGGTGGCGCGGTGCCAGCGTTCATTGTTGGCCTGGACAATGTCACCGGTTTCGCCATGCACGAGACCGATCCCGGAGATCAGCACATCCAGTTTTCCTTCGATCACCACCCAGGCTTCCACCATGTTCTCATGGAAATGGCCCCAACTGGTGTCCGGCGGCAGCTTGGCCAGATTGCCCGAACGAATGATGTGGGCCGAGGTATGGCCGTCCCAGGCGAAGTCGCGGCTCTTTCCGCCGCCGGCGGCATGGGCGTTGAAATCCAAAAAGGGCTGGTTGGGCGCGTCATAGCCGCCGGTGGAGGTGATGCGAGCCTTGATGTAACGCCAGCCTTTCACCGGCGTGGGCGTTTCGCTTTCCGGATAACTGGGCATCTGTCCGGCGGGCGTGGAGCGGTAGAACACCGCGGGTGTGGTTCCGGTGTTTTCCATGCAGAAGGCAAGGCGAGGCGCCACGTCGAACAGATAACCCTTGGTGGCGGTAAAGGGCTGCTGGCCGTCGATGGTGATTTTCACCTGGCCGCTATAGACCCAGCCGAACACCCGGTCGTCGGCATAGAACACGCACTTGGTTTTCTCGCCCGGCGCCAGGCTGACATAATGGCCATCGAAATCGCGGGTCAGAAGGACCTGCTGGTCCCAGCTCTGCTGTCCCTGATGCGCCTTCAGCACGTCGGCGACATGAACGACCGCCTTGTTGGGCCCGGTATAGGGCGACTCCGGCACCTTCTGCGCCGCCCAAACAATGCGCTCGGGCCCCTTTTCGCCGCCTGCCTGCGCGCGCGCAGGCGTGGTGGCCGGTGCCGCTGCCAGAATCATGCCCATCGCCACCAGGGCGCCCGCCGCCTTCATGCCATTCCCCATCCCGTTTTGCGCGGCAGAGATTGCAGCGGGGCGCAAGACGCGTCAACGTACCGGCGCCGAACGCGAACAGGGTTGGGGAGCCTTCTATGAGCAGATGCAGCATTGCTGTCCTGGCACTTGTGGCGGCCATGGCGGTGGCCATGCCGGTCAGCGCCGCGCCACTCTCGGTGTGGAAATTCGACAACCTGAAATCCATCGGCGGCATCGCACCCCGGGTCGAAGGCCATCCCACCATCATCGACAGCCCGGTCGGCAAGGCCGTGCATTTCAACGGCAAGAATGACGCCCTGTTCTTCCCCGACCGGCCGCTGGTGGGCGCCAAGACCTTCACCATCGAGGCGATCTTCCGTCCTGATGGTGGCGACTTCCAGCAGCGCTGGATGCACATCGCCGAGACCGATCCCAAGACCGGACTGGACGCCAACCCGAGCGGCACCTCCGATCCCAACCCGCGTTTCATGTTCGAGATCCGCGTGGTCAAGGACCAGTGGTACCTGGACGCCTTCGTCAATTCCAAGTCCGGCAACAAGGCGCTGGCTTTCCCCGAGAAGCTGCATCCCATCGGGCCCTGGTATGCGGTGGCCCAGACCTATGACGGCAAGACCTATCGCTCCTATGTCAACGGTGTGCTGCAGGGCGAAGGGGATGTCGCCTATACACCACAGGGGCCCGGCCACGTGATGGTAGGCGTGCGCATGAACCGTGTGAACTGGTTCAAGGGCGCGGTGGCCGAGGCGCGATTCACGCCCAGGGCATTGAAGCCGGACGAATTCCTGAAAGTGCCGAACTAGTATCCAGCAGAGGATATCCGCCAGCGGCGATGGGCGATTTGCAGCCGCGCCGCGGCCGGAATGGAGCGCATTTTTCGTCCCCCTCCCCCATATCCAACAATTCCTGTCCACCATGCCCTGCCGCTCACATCGCCATCGGCGACAACATGGCCGGTCTCGGCGTGGACAGGAAGCGGCTACTGCGCCTTTGTGAAATACATCCCGCCGGGCTGGTCGATGGGAAGCACCACGCCGGTCGGCGTCAGTCCGCCGGTCTTCCCATCGACCCTGAACTCGGTGATGTTGTTGCCGGCCTGGTTCGCCGACAGCAGATAACGGCCATCGGGCGAGAAGCGGATGTTGCGAGGCATCTTGCCGCCCGCCGGGACATTGGCGGTGCGCGTCAGGTGTCCGCTGGCGGCATCGACGGCGAAGATGGCGATGCTGTCGTCGCCGCGGTTGGTGAC
>JBEHXB010000322.1:0-3368 GCA_048498895.1 Pseudomonadota bacterium | reverse complement strand
GTTCCTGCCTTCCGCGCCGGCGCGCCGGATCTCCGCGTCCGTGGCGGGGCCGATCCATTCCAGCGGTCCCACCCGGCTCTGGTAGCAGACCCGCCAGTCAAGCCCCGGAATTGCCAGCGCCGCCACGACGGCTTGCGCGCTCTGCTCGACCTGCCACTGATAGGGATCGCCCTTTTGAACGATCCGTTTGGGCAGGCCATGCGCCGACAACAGAAGGCGCCAGCCTTGCGGATCGGCGTCGCCCAGCGCCTCGCGAATATGCGCCGCCATCGCAGCGACAAACCCCGGCTCGCGCGGATAGCAGACGATTTCGCTGGTAGGCACGCTCAGCCCCGCCTTCCGCGCGGCGCGATGCCAGTCCGCAAGCGAGGACGCCGTGGTGGTGGTGGAAAATTGCGGATAGAGCGGCAAAAGCACGATCCGGTCGGGGGCGTAGGCCTTCACGGCCGCAGCCGCCCCGTCGCTGAAGGGGTGCCAGTAGCGCATGGCGATGAAGGTCTTCGCCTCCATGCCCTCTCTACCCAGCGCGCTTTCTAGGGCGCGCGCCTGCTTTCGGGTTTCCTCCAGGATGGGCGAGCGCCCGCCCATATGCGCATAGATCTCGCGCGCGACAGGGGCGCGGCGCCGGGCCACTTCCCATGCCAGCGGCAGCCGCAATACGCCGGGCAGCGCGATGATCGCCGGATCGGAAAAAAGATTTCGCAGGAAGGGCCGGACCGCTTCGGGACTGTCGGGCCCACCCAGGTTGAACAGGACCACCGCCAATTTTTTTGGAGCAATATTCATCCGCGCCAATCCGGTTCGACGGCCTCTTCCTTCGGCAGGCTCAGGATGAGGCTTTTTTCACACTCATGGTGAGCTTGTCGAACCATGCCGGCAAACCGGGTCATCCGCGCACGCGCTTCACCAGCTGTTCCACATGGGCTATGGGCGTTTCCTGCAGAATGCCGTGGCCCAGGTTGAAAATGAAGGGCTTTCCGGCCGTTGCCTGCAGGACGGTGTCCACGGCGCGGTCCAGCGCCGCCCCGCCCGCCACCAGCGCGATGGGATCAAGGTTCCCCTGCAGCACGCAGGGCAGGGCCTTCACCGCCCAGTCCAGCGGCGCGGCGGTATCCAGCGACACGGCATCCACACCTGTCGCTCGTACATAGGCGTCATAGCCGGCAAGGGTCGCCGCGCGCGGAAAGCCGATGATCCTGGCGCCGGCAATCTCGGCGCGCACGGCGGCGACAATTTTCCGCGTGGGCCCGATCACCAGCTGTTCGAACAGCGGCGCGGGAAGCCCGCTTGCCCAACTGTCGAAGATCTGCACCGCATCGGCGCCGGCACGAAGCTGGCGCACCAGGTGGAAGGCGACACATTCCCCCAGAATATCCAAAAGGCGCGCGAAGGACTGTGGATCACGATAAACCCACAGCTTGGCGGCTTTCTGCTCGTCGCCGCCCGCGCCTGCCGCCAGATAGGTGGCCAAGGTCCAGGGCGCTCCGGCAAAGCCCAGCAAGGTGGTGGCGCCAAAGCCTTCCCGATCCAGCCCCGCGCGCGTCCGGCGCAGCGCCTCATAGACCGGCTCGAAATAGTTTTCCCAGTGAGCCGGATCGCGGTCAAAGCCGTCCAGGCCGGTCACCGGCGTCATGCAGGGTCCTTCCCCGGCCGTGAACGTCACCTTCCGGCCAAGCGCCTCCGGCACGGTCAGGATGTCGGAAAACAGGATCGCCGCGTCGAAGCCGAAACGGCGGACCGGTTGGATCGTCACCTCGGCGGCATGGTCCGGGTTCAGCGCCATGCCCCAGAAAGACCCAGCCTTTTGCCGCAGCGCCCGGTACTCGGGCAGATAGCGGCCAGCCTGACGCATCAGCCAGAGGGGAGGCGGGCTTTCGCACGCTCCTTCCAGCACACGCACAAGCTTCTTGGCATCAGGCAATTACAAGACTCCAGAGAATCCTTAAGATGATGACGTTGTTGTTAGGCCTGTGGGCTGTGAATGGATCAGGGGATGGCGGCTCCCCTTAGGCCGAATGGCTCTTTGGTTCAAGCGTTTGGCCATCCGCCCAGGCCAGGCGGTCGATGCGCGGGTCATGTGGGCCTCCGCCCATCCTGTCCCCACCATGCACGGCCTTGCACAGATTTGGCCTTCCCGGCTAGGAGGGGTGTGGGTGAAGACGGCTGTCATGCCCAGCCTGTACACGCTTGATCAGAGTTCTGCGGATAAGCCTGTGAGTCCCAAATTCCATATCCACCTGATCTCCGATTCCACCGGCGACACGCTGAATACGATGGCGACCGCCGCGCTGGCGCAATTCGAGAATGTGGATGTCCACATCCATCCCTATGCGCTGGTGCGCAGCGACCACCAACTGACCCGCGCGCTGGATCATGTCGCCATCGCGCCGGGCCTGGTGTTCTTCACCCTGGCCAACGAAAGGCTGCGCGACAAGCTGATCGCGCGCTGCGACGCCATGCTGGTGGAGTGTGTCGATGTGCTGGAAGGTCCGGTGTCGGCACTGCGCCAGTTCCTGGGGACGTCGGAAAGTCACAAGGTAGGCCGCCAGCACCAGATCGACCAGCGCTACCTGGAGCGGATCGAGGCGCTTGATTTCACCATCCAGCATGATGACGGCCAGTCGCTTGCCACCATCGACGAGGCGCAGGTGATCCTGACCGGCGCCAGCCGAACCTCCAAGACGCCAACCTGTGTCTATCTGGCAATCCGCGGGGTGAAAGCCGCCAATGTGCCATTGGTCGCCGGCATGCCGCCGCCGCCGGCCCTGCTGGCGGCAAGCAAGCCGCTGATCGTGGGGCTGTGGATCACGCCCGACAGGCTGATCCAGGTGCGCCGCAACCGGCTCACCGCGATGGGCCAGACCAGGGACAGCAACTATGTCGATCCCGACGCGGTTCGGGCCGAGATCGCGGCTACCCGCCAGCTCTTCGAGTCCCAGGGCTGGCCGATGATCGATGTCTCGCGCCGCTCGATCGAGGAAACCGCGGCGGCGGTGTTGAACTTCATGGCCGACCGCAAGGGTGAGACCGCGTGAGCCTGGTTCTGGCCAGCGCCAGCGCCAGCCGTGCCGGGTTGCTACGCGCCGCCGGCGTGGAATTTTCCGTGCATCCCGCCGACCTGGACGAGGCGGCGCTGATGGCGGGCATGGCGGGATCGCAAGCCGCATCCGTGGTGCTGGCGCTGGCGGGGGCCAAGGCGCTGACGGTGTCCGCCGCGCGGCCGGGAGCGCTGGTCCTGGGCGGTGACACGGTGATCGCGCTGGACGGCGATCTTGTGTCCAAATGCACGGACATGGCGGCGGCCCGCGCGCTTTTGCAGCGGATGAGCGGCAAGGATCACCTTCTGGTCTCGGCGGCGGCGCTGGCGC
>JBEHXB010000321.1:0-3377 GCA_048498895.1 Pseudomonadota bacterium | reverse complement strand
ATTCCCTCGAGACCGTCGGCGACCAGCCTTCGGTGCGCCTGGAGGTGGTCCGCAACAACCGCACGCCGCTTTACCCCGCCGACAAGGCCAATCCGGGCAGCGCGCCGGTCGCCAACGGCAAGACCTATGTGCTGGCAAGCTATTCGACCCCGCCCAAGCCTTACGGAGAATCCAAGCCGTTCCTGGATTTCCTGAAGGTCTATGTGAACAATCCAAACCCGCCCAAGGGCAACTATGCCTTCGTCAGCGACGACAACAACTTCATGAACGTCATCCGCGGCCATGGCACGCCCACGCCGCCCGACAGCAACAAGGGCCATTTCCACATCGACTACAATGAGTTCTGGGTCGTGGCCGAGGGCAGCATCGACTACAAGATGGAAGGCATGAAGGTCTTCACCGCGCATGTCGGCGACGTGGTTTATGCCCCCCAGGGCCGCTGGCATCGGGCAAGCTGGGCCGGCAACGGCATGTCCACCCGCATCGCCATCAATCCGCGGCCCGAAGGGATGCACAATTTCGACGCCGACGCCGGCGCGCGGCAATAAAGGACATCACCGAATGAAACATACCGCCGCCCTCTTCGTCCTCGCCCTGCCCCTGGTGGCCGCCCTGCCCGCCGCCGCGCAGCCGTCCGCGCCGGAAAAGCTGTTCCAGTCGGGGGCCGACATTCCGGCGATGATCGCAAAGGCCAAGGCCGCCCAGAAATCGCCCACCATCAATTCGGTGCTGCCGATCGTCACGGTGATGCCCTATCGGGTGCTGCTGGAATACCGCACCGGCCTGACGCCGCCGACCCTGCATCATGGCGAGGCAGAGCTGGTGCATGTGCTCAAAGGTGCCGCCAACCTGGCCACCGGGGGGCACCTGACCGGCATCCAGCCCCCGCGCCCCGGCAGCTCCACCGACGTGGGTACCGGCATCGAAGGCGCCACCAAACGGCATATCGTCGAAGGCGACTATGTGATGGTGCCGCCGAGCACCGCCCATCAGTTCCAGGACGTGGAAGGCGAATTCGTCATCATGAGTGTGCACCTTCCGGTGCCGGGCAAATAGCTACTCGTCCGGCAGGGCGAACACGTACAGCATGTTTCCGGTGGCGGCGCGATGCACCTCGTTCAGCAGCGCCGTCGGCTTCTGCTGCGGGCTGCCGCCGCCAAGGCCGGTGGTGACGGCGATGTACTGCTTGCCGTCCAGGCTGAAGCTGACGGGGTAGCCCTGCACCGTGTTGCCCAGCCGCGTCTGCCACACGACTTTTCCCGTCTTCACATCGACTGCCTTGAAGTTGCGGTCGAAGTCGCCGACAAAGGCAAGCCCGCCGCCCGTCGACAGCACCGCAGACAGGAACGGCGCGCGCTGCTGCCAGGACCACAGCTCCTTCATGTCGCTGGTGCGATAGGCCGACAGCCGCCCCATATTCTGGTGGGTGCCCGGCATGAAGAAGAACTTCTGCGACGCGGCCGTCCCCCCGCCACCCAGCTTCTGATCGACGTCATGACCCTGGATCATCACGCAACTCTGGCTAAGCGGGATGATCAGTATGTCGTCGGGCTGGTAGTAGCTGGTGGCCTGCCAGTCATGGCCGCCTTCGGGACCGGGGCAGGATGACAGCCATTGGTTGGTCTTCTGGTTGAGGATATCGGAACGGTAGGTCACCGCGCCGGTTTCATGATTGATGTCGGCAAAGACGTTCTGAAAGATAGTCTCTTTCACGCCCAGGAACTTGCCGGTGCGACGATCCAGCTTCCACAGCAGGCCGGGCTTGCCGATGGTCATCAAGTACTTCTGGTCGCCGTGGTCGATAAGCACGCGCTCGAACACTTCGTCCAGGTCCAGGCTCTCACCTGGCGCGTGCTGAAAATACCATTTCAACTTGCCGGTGTCGGGATCCAGCGCCAACGTGGACGACGAATAGAGCGTCGCCGCATTGCCAGTCTTGCGGCTGGCGCGGAACCACGGTTTGGTCTGTGCCACGCCCCAATAGGTCGTGTTCAGGTCCGGGTCATAGGTACCGGCGATCCAGGTGTCGCCTCCGCCGCGCAGCAGGTTCGGCAGTCCGTTCCACGTATCGCCGCCCGGCTGACCCTCCAGCGCGGTGGTGTAGAATTTCCACGCGGGTTTGCCCGTGTCGGCATCGAAGGCGCTGATGTAACAGTTGTTGAGCGAGTAGTTGTCGCAGCCGGTCAGGCCCGTCAGCACCTTGCCACGCATCACCATCACGCCGCCGGTATTGGAATTGTTTGGATTGCCCAAGGGATGCTCCCACACCACCTTGCCCGTCCGCGCGTCCAGCGCATGAATTTTTGCGTCGGTTGTCGCGACATAAACCTTGTCGCGATAGACGGCCAGACTGCGCGTGCCGCCATAGGCGATTACTGAAACCGGACCCAGCCGGTTTTCCCAAATCAGCTCGCCGGTTCGGGCATCGATTGCCTGCACGGTATTGGAGGTATTGGACAGGAAAATCACACCCGAATGAACGATGGGCGTGACCTGGTTGGCGCCCCCCTCGTTCATGTTCCACGCCCATTTCAGCGTGAGATGCTTGACGTTGCCTGCATTGATCTGGTCCAGCGGGCTGAAACTCCAACCCTGGTAATTGCGCCGATACATAAGCCATTCGCCGTCTGGCGGATTGCGCAGCATCTCGTCGGTTACGTCGACATAGTTCTTCACCGTGCCCTTGACGGTGTGACCCAACTGGAAAGCCGGCGCCATCAGATCGCTGCGGCGGTTGAGCGGGACAGTACCGTTATTGCTGGCAGTGGCGGTCCCGGCCTTTGGCGCCGCGATCTTGGCGAAATCGGCCGGCATCTTGCCATTGGCGATGGCAGATATCCTGAGATCGGTGGATTTGTTGTAAGTCGCGGCGCCGACCTTGGCGCCGTTGGCCGCCAGCAGATAGGCGGTGATGTCGGTATAAGCTTTCTCGCTCATACTGCCGGGGGCGCCCGCTGGCATGGAACTGGCGATGAATTGATAGAACTCCTTGGTCGAGCGGTTACCCCAACTCGCCATGAATCCGGCGCCCCCCAACGCGGGCGCATCCCCTCCGCCCACCAGGTTCGCGCGATGACAGCCGGCGCATGCGCGCGTATATCCTGCCTGCCCCGCCGCGACCTGGGCCTGGGTAACCACGGCCGCGCCGCCCTGCGCGAAGGCGAATGGAGCCAGCGCATAGGCGCCTCCCAACGCCAGAAACGCCAGGGCACACCCGCCAAGAAACCGATTGCGTGCGAACATGCTAATTGTCCCCTTCACCTGCTGGCTCCAGCCAACCCTGCAGATTGCCGTCGGGCGCCTTTTCGCTATCGACGCGCACATAAACCGACTGCCTGTTCAGGGCGGCGATCTGCGCCGCGGTCAGCTTGACACTG
>JBEHXB010000320.1:0-3378 GCA_048498895.1 Pseudomonadota bacterium | reverse complement strand
AAGAACGGCTTTCGCCTGGACGGAAAGCATTACACCCTGGCGGCGGACGAGAATGGGGTGACCCTGCATGGCGGGCGCCCACACAGCTGGGGCATCCGCCTCTGGGAGGTGAGGGGCGCCACTGACAGCAGCCTGGCCCTGCGGCTTCTCAGCCCGGACGGCGATCAGGGTTTCCCCGGCAATCTCACAGTGGACGTATCCTATACCGTGACCGACGCGAACGAGCTGCGTCTGGACTATCGCGCGACCACTGATGCGCCCACGGTGGTGAACCTGACCAATCACATCTATTTCAACCTTGCCGGCCACGGCTCGGCGGAAGGCCAGCTGCTCCAGATCGAATCCGACGCCATCACCGCCACCGACGCCGATCAGGTGCCGACCGGCGAGATGATGCCGGTGGATGGCACTGCGTTCGATTTTCGCCAGCCCACTGCGCTGGGCGCGCGCATCCGCGCGCACGAGCGACAGCTTTGCATCGCCCGCGGCTATGACCACAATTATGTGCTGCGCAAGTCAAAACCTGGCGCGCTGGACAGGGCGGTCACTTTCTCCGATCGGGCCACGGGTCCGGGCCGCGTGACACTGACACTTTCCACGACCGAGCCCGGCATCCAGGTCTATTCGACCAACAATGTGAACGGTTCGATGATCAGCGCCGCGGGCGAGATGATCCGCATGGGCGATGCGCTGGCGCTGGAGACCCAGCATTTTCCCGACAGCCCCAACCATGCCGCCTTTCCCTCCACCGTGCTGCGGCCGGGCGAGGTCTTTACCTCGACCACCGTGTTCCGGTTCGAAGGTTAGGCGCCGGTGGCGTTCGGGCTGCGCCAGGCGCGCTCGAACGGCAGGCGCCAGGCGTGCGGCGCCACCAGCTGGTGGATGGATTTGGGGCCCCACGAACCGGGTTCGTAAAGGCGGACCGGCGGCGGATTTTCCAGCAGCGGGCGAGAGACTTCCCACAGGCGCTCGATGCCCTGGGCGGTGGTGAACAGCGTATGATCGCCGCGCATCGCGTCCAGGATCAGCCTTTCATAGGCCTCCAGCACCTCGCCGATCAGGCCGGTATCGTGCATGGCGAATTGCAGCGACAGCTTGTCCAGCCGGATGCCGGGACCGGGCCGCTTGCCATAGAAGGACAGCGAAATCTTCGAGGCATCGGCCAGATCGAAAGTCAGATGGTCCGGGCCCTGGGCTCCCACACCCGACCCCGCGGGAAACATGCTTTTGGGCGGCTCGCGGAAGGCGATGGAGATTATGCGCTGGCCTTCGGCCATCCGTTTGCCTGTGCGCAGGAAGAAAGGCACACCCGCCCAGCGCCAATTGTCGATCATGCACCTGAGGGCAATGAGAGTCTCGGTATCGGATTCCGGGTCCACGCCTTCCTCGCCGCGATAGCCGGTATACTGGCCGCGAACCACAAAGGCGGGATCGACCGGCAGCATGGAGCGGAAAACCTTGTTCTTTTCCTCGCTGATTGGATGGGGTTCCAGCGCGGTGGGCGGCTCCATCGCCATGAAACCCAGTATCTGGAACAGGTGAGTCACCACCATGTCGCGGTAGGCGCCGGTCTGCTCATAAAAGGCGGCGCGCTTGCCAAGGCCCAGCGTCTCGGGCACGTCGATCTGCACATGGTCGATGAAATTGCGGTTCCATATCGGCTCGAACAGTCCGTTGGCGAACCGAAAGGCCAGGATGTTCTGCGCCGCCTCTTTGCCCAGAAAATGATCGATGCGGAAGATCTGGTCTTCCGAAAAAACTTCATGTAGGCGCGCGTTCAGCGTCACCGCGCTGTCCAGGTCAGTGCCGAACGGCTTTTCCATGATGATGCGCGAGCGTTCAACCAGGCCGGCGCCGGCAAGCATCTTCACTGCTGACAACGCTGCACTCGGTGGCACCGACAGATAGTGCAGTCGTTCGGCGTCGGGACCCAGCACGCCCTCGGCCCGCTCGACCGCCGCACGCAGCATGTCGGGCCCCACCGTCAGGGGAACATAGTCAAGCGCTGCGGCGAAAGCGGTCCAGCGTTCCTCGTCCAGTTTACGGGTGGCGAACTGTTCCAGCGCCTGGCGGGCCTGGGCGCGGAATTCATCGGGCGTGATGTTGTCCAGCGACACGCCGATGATGCGGTAGCCGGGAATGAACCCTGTGCTTGTCAGATGATACAGGCCGGGGAGCAGCTTGCGCCTGGAAAGGTCGCCGGTTGCCCCGACCAGCACCACGACCTGCGGGAATTTCGGTCCTACTCCAGCAATCATCTTGGCCACCGTTCCGGATCCCCGCTTCTGGGCGCCAAGAGACGCCATGATTAACGAAAGCTAGGGTACCGCGTCGGGTCCTGACAATCCGTTATCTTGCGCCGCACCATTGGCCCCGGAGTCTACGATCAGCGCACATTCCCGCTTCGCCCGATCGACCCGCACCACAAGACCTTCGGGGCCCGGCAGGCGCAACTCGAAGCCCTGGGTATCGGCCGCTTCCCAGCGCTCGGGCGTCATCGGATGACCGTCCAGTGCCAGCCAATCGGCATGGGACAGAAAAGTCGGGTCACCCAACCCCGGATGGGCGGCGCGGAATTCGGCCAGGCTCGCCACATGATCTTCAAGCGCGCGATCGCGGCCCGCCCAATCAAGCCAGGTGATGGTATTGTCCTGGGCATAGGCATTGTTGTTGCCCTGCTGGGTGCGGCCGAATTCGTCGCCCGCAGTCAGCATGATGGTACCGCGCGAGGCGAACAGCGTGGCGAGCAAGGCCCGCTGGTCGGCCTGACGCCGCGCCAGCACCGTGCCATCCGAAGTGGGGCCCTCTACGCCTTCGTTCCAGGAATAATTCTCGCAATGGCCATCGTGATTGGCTTCACAATTGGCCTCGTTGTGGCGATGGTCGTAAGCAACCAGATCGGCCAGGGTAAAGCCGTCATGCGCGGCGATGAAATTGACGCTGCGGCTGCGGGTGGACCCGAAAATGTCGGAGGAGCCCGTCATGCGCATGGCCAGCGCCCCGGTCATGTGGGGATCGCCGCGCCAGAAGCGGCGCACATCGTCGCGATAGCGGTCGTTCCATTCCAGCCAATCGTCCGGGAAGTTGCCCAGTTGATAGCCGCCGGGGCCGGGGTCCCATGGCTCGGCAATCATTACGCGATCCTTCAACACTGAATCGGCGGCAATGGCCGCGAATATTGGCGCCGTTGCGTCGAAGGCCGGCGCACGCGCCATCACCGGGGCGAGGTCGAAGCGGAAGCCATCGACTCCGGCATAGATCACGAAGTGGCGCAGCGTATCCATCTCCGGTCAGATCTCGATTTGGGCGACTGCTGAAACGGACGGCGAGCGCACGTATCTCAGGAACTACACGGACGAGCGTGAAGGCTTCCTGAAG
>JBEHXB010000319.1:0-3390 GCA_048498895.1 Pseudomonadota bacterium | reverse complement strand
ATCCAGTTCGACCTTTGGAAGGGCGAATCCAGCGTCGATGCGCTGATCCCGCCCATGCTGGAGGACCTCAAGGCGCGGGGCCTGGCGGAGATGAGCGACGGCGCCTGGGTGGTGCCGGTGGCGCGCGAGGATGACAAAAAACCGCTGCCGCCGCTGATCCTGGTCAAGTCGGAAGGCGGGGTGCTGTACGGGACCACGGACCTGGCCACCATCATCGAGCGCGTGCGCGAACAGAATCCGCACCTGATCCTCTATGTGGTCGATCACCGCCAGCACGGCCACTTCGAACAGGTGTTCCGCGCCGCCGTCAAGGCGGGCTATCAGGGCCGCGCCGAACTGGAGCATGTCGGCTACGGCACCATGAACGGCGCCGACGGCAAGCCGTTCAAGACCCGCGCCGGCGGGGTGATGAAGCTGCATGATTTGATCGGCATGGCCACCAGCGAGGCGGCCAAGCGCCTGGCCGAGGCCGGTATCGGTTCGGATTATCCCCACGAGGAACAGGCCGAGATCGCGCGCAAGGTGGGCATCGCCACCATCAAGTTCGCCGACCTCTCCAATCACCGCACCACCGATTATGTTTTCGACCTGGAGCGGTTTTCGCGCTTCGAGGGCAAGACCGGGCCGTATCTTCAGTATGCGGCGGTCCGCATCCAGTCGATCCTGCGCAAGGCGCGCGAGCAGGGCGACCTGCCCGGCGTTCCCGCCATCCATTCGCCGGAGGAACGCAGCCTGGTCCTGCAGCTGCTCGCCATCGGCGATGTGATGGCGGCGGCCGAGGACAAGCGCGCCCCCAACATGCTGTGCGAATACGCTTTCGAGCTGGCGCAGAATTTCAGCCGCTTCTATGGCGCCCATCACATCCTGTCCGAATCGGATGCGGCCCTCAGGATCTCCCGCCTGGGGCTTTGCGCCCTTGTGCTGGCGGTGATGACCCGGGTGCTGGACATTCTGGGCATCCAGGTTCCCGAAAGAATGTGAGTAACTTCGAGGCCTTTCGGGCACGAATTGACTCCCGGGGGACCCCCTCTATGATGCCCCGCAACAGGGCCGTCCGCCGGGAGGCGCGCGAACCTGGCCAACACAAGATCCCACGCGGGAGAGACCCGGCGAAAGCAAAGCCGGGCGCCGAAGGAGCAACCGCCCCGGAAACTCTCAGGCAAAAGGACCGCGACCGGGTGATGAACTTCTGGAAAGCGGCGGTGCCCTGGCATCGCCCACCGAAGGGGTAATCCGGCACTCCATCAGGGGATGGCCGGGGAAATCTCTCAGGTCCGATGACAGAGGGGCCGCGCTTCCGGCGGGACGCGTGGACTCCATCATCGGGACCTTTATGAGCACTGAATCACTGCGACGCACGCCGCTGTACGCCCTCCACCTGGAGCTGGGCGGCAGGATGGTGCCTTTCGCCGGCTATGAGATGCCGGTGCAGTACCCCGCCGGCATCCTGAAAGAACATCTGCACACCCGCGCGAAGGCCGGGCTGTTCGACGTCTCGCACATGGGCCAGGCGTTTCTTTCCGGCGACACCGCGGCGCTGGAAAGGCTGACCCCCGCCGATGTCGCGGGCCTGAAAGAAGGCAGGCAGCGCTATGGGCTGCTGCTGACGCCCAACGGCACCATCAAGGACGATTTCATGTTCTCGCGGCTTGAGGGCGAGGCCGATCTGTACCTCGTCGTCAATGCCGGCACCAAGGAAGGCGACTTCGCCTATATCGCGCAGCAGCTGGCGGGCGCCGTCACCCTGACGCCGCGCCCGGACCGGGCGCTGCTGGCGCTGCAGGGGCCGATGGCGGCAGCGGTGCTGGAGCGCCACGCGCCGGGCATTTCGGGCCTCAATTTCATGCAGGTGGGGCGCGCCAGCGTGACGGGCGCTCCTGCCATTGTCAGCCGCACCGGCTATACCGGCGAGGATGGATTCGAGATTTCGCTGGAAGGCGGCGATGCCGAGCGGGTGGCGCGCGCACTGCTGGGCGAGGCGGAGGTTCTGCCCATCGGTCTTGGCGCGCGCGACAGCCTGAGGCTGGAAGCGGGCCTGTGCCTTTACGGCCATGACATCGACGAGACCACCGATCCGGTGGAAGCGGGGCTGGTCTGGTCGATCGGCAAGCGCCGCAAAATGGAGCCGACCTTCCCGGGCGGCCCAGGGATCATGCACGCAGTGACCAATGGCACCGCGAGGAAGCGGGTCGGCATTCGGCCCGAAGGGCGGGCGCCGGCGCGCGAAGGCACCGAGATCGCCGACACGTCGGGGCGGGTGATCGGCAAGGTCACTTCGGGCGGCTTCAGCCCCAGCCTGAATGCGCCCATCGCGATGGGATATGTGCAAAGCGCCTTCGCCGCCGACGGCACGGCGCTGAACCTGATGGTGCGGGGCAACGCCTTGCCCGCCACCGTCGTGCCCATGCCTTTCGTCCCCCACAATTATCGCCGCTAGGAGCATGAGATGAGCGAAGTCCGTTACACCGATCAGCATGAATGGATCCGCATGGACGGCGACGAGGCCACGGTGGGCATCACCCGCCATGCCGCCGAATCCCTGGGCGATGTGGTGTTCGTCGAGGTGCCCGCCGTGGGCAAGGCCGTCACGGCGGGCGGCGAGGCTGCGGTGGTGGAAAGCGTCAAGGCCGCCAGCGACATCTATGCGCCGGTGTCCGGCACGGTCAGCGCCGCCAACGATGCGCTGGCGGCCGAGCCGTCAAAGGTCAACGACGATCCGGAAGGCGAGGGCTGGTTCTTCAGGCTCAAGGGCGTGAGCGCCGAGGAATTCGGCAAGCTGATGGACGAGGCCGCCTACAAGAAGTTCCTGGAGACTGTCTGATGCGTTACCTGCCGCTCACCACGGACGACCGCAGCGCCATGCTGGCGAAGATCGGCGCGCCGGGTGTCGATGCCCTGTACCGCGACGTGCCGGCATCGGCGATCGTCGGGCTGTCCGCCTTCGACCTGCCCGACACAAAGGGCGAGATGGAGGTGGAGCGGGCGCTGACGAAACTGGCGGCGAAGAATGTCGCGGCGGGCGCGGCGCCTTTCTTCTGCGGCGCCGGCGCCTACAAGCATCACGTTCCCGCCAGCGTCGATCATCTGATCCAGCGCAGCGAGTTTCTCACCAGCTATACGCCCTACCAGCCCGAGATCGCGCAGGGCACGCTGCAATACCTGTTCGAATTCCAGACCCAGGTTGCGCTGCTGACCGGCATGGAAGTGGCCAATGCCTCGCTCTATGACGGCTCCACCGCCACGGCCGAAGCGGTGATGATGGCCCAGCGCGTCACCAGGCGCGGCAAGGCGATCCTGTCGGGCGGTCTGCACCCGCACTATGCCGAGACGGTGGAGACGGTGGCGGGCCTGGCCGGCCGGATCGAGCGCGCGCCCGTCACGCCGGGCAAG
>JBEHXB010000318.1:0-3409 GCA_048498895.1 Pseudomonadota bacterium | reverse complement strand
GCGGGAGCGACCGGGGATGAAGCGTCCTCGGGGGAAGCGGCTGCCGGCAACGAAGCATTTTCCTATGTGCTGATCGACTGTCCGCCATCCCTCACCCTCCTCACGCTCAACGCCATGGTGGCGGCCGATGCCGTGCTGGTGCCGCTTCAGTGCGAATTCTTCGCGCTGGAGGGCCTGTCGCAACTGATGAAGACGATTGAACTGGTCAGGGACAAGCTCAATCCGGCGCTGGAAATGCAGGGCGTCGTGCTGACCATGTTCGACAAGCGCAACAAATTGTCGGACCAGGTTGCCGCCGATGTGCGCGGGACGCTTGGCGAAAAAGTCTATGCCACCGTTGTCCCGCGCAATGTGCGCATCTCCGAGGCGCCGAGCCATGGGGTGCCTGCGCTGGTCTATGACCTGCGCTGCCCGGGCAGCCAGGCCTATATCAAGCTGGCGGGCGAACTGATCCAGCGCGAACGCATACGGGCCGCAGCATGAACCCTCCTCCTCCGGCCGACCGGCCGCGCGGTCTGGGCCGCGGCCTTTCCGCGCTGATCGGCGATGAAGTCGCCGCGGTGAAGGGCGAGCCCGCGCGCGCAAAGGACGTGCGCTCCCTGCCCGTCGCCTTCCTGCGCCCCGGCAAATACCAGCCTCGCAAGAGCTTTGAGGAGCAGCCGCTGGCCGACCTTGCCGCCTCGATCAGGGAAAAGGGCGTCCTCTCGCCCATCCTGGTGCGCCCTGTCGGGCCGGACGCGTATGAGATCGTGGCGGGCGAGCGCCGCTGGCGCGCCGCCCAGTTGGCCAAGCTGCACGACGTACCCGTGGTGGTGCGCGAGCTGCCCGACGATCAGGCGCTGGAAATCGCCATCATCGAGAACGTCCAGCGCGCCGACCTGAACGTAATCGAAGAGGCCGCGGCCTATGAGGAGCTGATCGAAAAGTTCGGCCGCACCCAGGAAGACGTCGCCCGCGAAGTGGGCAAGAGCCGAAGCCATGTGGCCAACACCATCCGGCTGTTGCGTCTGCCGGCCGAGGTAAAGGCGCTGCTGCGCGAGGGCAAGCTGACGGCGGGCCACGGCCGGACCCTGATCGGAGAGGCCGACCCTTACGCCCGCGCGATGGAACTGATCGCCGGCGAACTGACCGTGCGTCAAGCCGAACAGCGTTCACCCAAGAAGCGCAAGGCCGGTGGAAAACTGCCGCGCGATCCCAACATCGTGGATCTGGAAGCCAATATTTCCAACCGCTTGGGGCTGAAGGTGCAGATTATCCACAATGGGGATAAAGGTGGGGAAGTTCGCATCGGCTACAAGACGCTGGAGCAGCTGGACGAACTGACACGCCGGCTTACCGGCGGCCGCTAGAATCCCGATTATCCCGAAACGGACCGGTTATTTCCGCACCCTGGCCAGGGCCTGTGCAGGGTCCAGCCGGCCGTCATAGAGCGCCCGGCCGATCACCACGCCCTCGATATTGGGCTCGCCCGCCGCCATCAGGGCGTCGATGTCGGCGATGGAGCCGACCCCGCCCGAGGCGATGACGGGGATGGAAAGCGCCCCGGCCAGCGCGGCGGTGGCAGTCACATTCACGCCCTTCAGCAATCCGTCCCCGTCGATATCGGTGAACAGGATCGCGGCGACGCCGGCATCCTCGAAGCGCCTGCCCAGTTCCACCGGCGTCAGCTCGCTGACCTCGGCCCATCCCTGGGTGGCGATCTTCCCTCCTTTGGCATCGGCGCCGACCACGATGCGGCCGGGAAAGGCGCGCGCCGCGGCCTTGACGAATTGCGGATCGGTCAGGGCGGCGGTGCCCAGGATCACCCGTGTAATGCCGGCGGCCAGCCAGCTTTCGACCGCCGCCATGTCGCGGATGCCGCCGCCAAGTTGGATCGGAAGATCGATGGCGGCGCGAATGGACTTGATCGCATCGGCATTGGCGCTGCGGCCCGCGAAAGCCCCGTTGAGATCGACACAGTGCAGCCACTCAAAACCCTGGGTTTCGAATGCGCGCGCCTGGCGGGCGGGATCGGTGTTGAAGACGGTGGCGTCTTCCATCACGCCCTTTTTGAGGCGCACGCAGACACCGTCCTTCAGGTCGATAGCGGGAAAAAGGATCATGGGCGCCAGTTCAGGAAATTGGAGAGGAGTTTCAATCCCACCGCCTGGCTCTTCTCGGGATGGAATTGGGTGCCCACGATATTCCCGTTGCCCACCATGGCGGTCAGCGGTCCGCCATAATCGGCGGTGGCGATCAGGTCTTCCTCCAGCACGGGCTTCAGTTCGAACGAATGCACGAAATAGGCATGGGCGCCCGCGCCGATGCCTTCCAGCAGCGGGTGTTCTTGCACCGCGTTCAATTCGTTCCATCCCATATGCGGGATCTTCAGCGGCGGCGCGTTGGCGGGAAAGCGGTTGGGGGTGATCTTGACGACCTGTCCGGCGATCCAGCCCAGCCCGGCATGGCGGCCGAACTCCACGCCCTCGGTGGCCAGAAGCTGCATGCCCACGCAGATGCCCAGGAAAGGCGCGCCCTGCTTCAGCACCTTTTCGCGCAGAACATTCACCATGCCGGGCACGGCCGACAGGCCCTTCATGCAATCGGCGAAGGCCCCTACCCCCGGCAGCACGATCCGCTCGGATTCCCGCACCACATCGGGATCGGCGGTGGTGACGATCTGGTGCCCGGTGCCCTCCGCCGCGCGCGCCAGCGCCTTCGCCGCCGAGGCGAGATTGCCGGAGCCATAATCGATCAGGGCCACCTGTGGCATGGGACCTCCAGAAATGCGCGGGCTCTATAGCGGCTCGAGGCGCCACTGTCCAAGTCCGCGTCCCGATGCGGGTTCAGCCATGCGCCGGCGCCCGCCAGATCGCACGGGCAAGGAACCGGCGGTCAGTTATCGTCCATCTTCAGGGCGGCGATGAAGGCTTCCTGGGGAATGTCCACCTTGCCGAACTGGCGCATCTTCTTCTTGCCCTCCTTCTGCTTGTCCAGAAGCTTGCGCTTGCGGGAAATGTCGCCGCCATAGCATTTGGCGGTGACGTCCTTGCGCAGGGCCGACAGGGTTTCGCGCGCGATCACCTTGCCGCCGATGGCGGCCTGTATCGGAATCTTGAACATGTGACGCGGGATCAGCTCTTTCAGCTTCTCGCACATGGCGCGCCCGCGCCCTTCGGCGCGCTGGCGGTTGACGATCATGGACAGGGCGTCCACCGGATCGTCGTTCACCAGGATCGACATCTTCACCAGGTCGCCTTCTTCGTATTTCTCGATGTGATAGTCGAAGCTGGCATAACCACGGCTGACCGACTTCAGGCGGTCATGCTCGAAGCTCGTGCACGCGCTCTCGTCGTTGGTGCGCGCCTGGGAAGTGCTCGAGCTCTGACGGTCAGCGGCGATCACGCGGCGATCACGCGTCGTCGCCGGC
>JBEHXB010000317.1:0-3418 GCA_048498895.1 Pseudomonadota bacterium | reverse complement strand
CGCGCGGGCAGCGGATGCGCCGGACTGCCGCCTGATGCGCTATGCCGCCATTCCCTTCACCACCATCGCGGACGGGCGCATCGCGATTCCGGTCGGGGTTGACGGGCACGCCGCGTCCTTTCTGGTCGATACCGGCGGTGTTTATGTCAGCATGACCCCCGAACTGGCCAAGGAAACCGGCCGCACGCCGAAGGAGGTCGACCGTTGGCTGGTCGGTGTCGGCGGCAGCCTGATGACGACAGCCGTGCACGTCGACGAATTCACGATCGACAAGCTCAAAGGCAAGGGCATCCCGGTCTATGTCGACACCAGGTTGGGCGTCGGTGTTGATGGCACGGTCGATCCCGACATGATGGCAAAATTCGATGTCGATTTCGATTTCGCGCATGGCCTCATGAACCTGTTCTCCCAGGATCACTGTCCTGGCAAGGTGGTTTATTGGGCCAAGGATTTCGTTGTCCTGCCGATGGAGGTGCGCATCAACAGCGGCCATATCCGCGTGCCCGTGACATTGGAAGGCAAGAAAGTCATGGCCACGCTCGATACCGGCTCCATGGATTCGGTCATGAGCCTCAAGCTGGCAAAGTCGCTGGGGATCACGGAGGATTCTCCCGATCTCAAGCTCAGGCGGAGTTCAGGCAGCGAGAACCAGTTTCGGACGTACAGCTACCCGTTCAAGGCGCTGGACATGGACGGCATCGCCGTCACCAATCCGCATATCATGGTGATGTCGGACGCCATGCTGCCGAGGATGGGCGACGATATAATTCTGGGCATGGGCATCCTGCGCCAGCTTCACCTCTATGTCGCTTACAAGGAAGAAAAGCTCTACATCACGCCGGCACAGTGACGCCGCTCAGCTTCCGCTTTCATTCGGCCGGGACTGGAGCTGCACGAAATTCTCGATGCCCATCTGCTCGACCAGTCGCAGTTGCGTCTGCAGCCAGTCGATATGGTCTTCCTCGCTCTCCAGGATATCGGTGAAAATTTCGCGGCTGACAAAATCCTTGACCGTCTCGCAATGGGCGATTGCCATCTTCAGGTCGGGAAGGCCCATCAACTCCAGCGACAGGTCGCACTTGATGACTTCCAGCACATTCTCGCCGATGAGAAGCTTGCCCAGGTCCTGAAGGTTGGGCAAGCCGCCCAGGAACAGCACGCGCTTGATCAGCCTGTCGGCGTGCTTCATCTCGTCGACGGATTCTTCGTATTCCTTGTGCGCCAACACGCTCAGGCCCCAGTCCGCCAGCATGCGCGAATGCAGGAAATACTGGTTGATCGCCGTCAGTTCGTTCTTGAGAACCTTGTTGAGGAAGGCGATGACATCGACATCGCCGGCAAGCGAGGCGTGGGGTTCGGGACCGGGCGCTACTCCGCCGCCTGCGCCAGCGCGTTGCGCTTTTCTTCCAGCATTGCTTCGATCGTTTCCTGGCATCGTCCGCAATTCTTTCTCACGCCGCAGCGTGCGTAGACCTCATCGGCACAAGGTGCACCATCCATGATGGCGGCGCCAATGCGCTGGTCATTCAGCCTATTGCAGACACAGACGATCATCCAAGCTGTCCAGGTGAGAGATAGTCTCAGGCGCACTGAAAATGGTTCAGTTGCGAGTGATTGTCAATAGCGATGTTCGCCCGGTCGGAGCTACCCAGTTTTTGGCTCTAAACCGGCGAAAACCTGCTGACTTCGGGGCGGGGCCTGAGGAGGGGCATAAGGCCCTCCAGCTTTGCATGTCACAAAGCCGGCGCGCCGATCCTTACTCCGCACATTCCGGCGATGATCGCGGCCGCGACAATGGCACTCAACGCGACACCAGTGCCCCAAATACGGTCGGCAGTGCGTTGAGCAACGCCGTGGGCGATCAGCACCACGCGCAGGCCCGAAGTGATGTGGCCCAGCACAAGGAAAACGCCGAGCGCATAGTGCGGCAGGAGCCGGATGTTCCAGGCGTCATGGATGAGCCCTGTCGGGGCGCCGATCGCGAAATTCCAATCGGTCTGGATGCCCAGGAAACTCCGGGCATAGATAAAGACTGAGTTCATATGTCCGAGAATGAATAGTGAGAGATAGGCGCCCGAGGCGACCTGGAATGTCCGGTGAAAGGCCTGTGGGGCGGCGCTCCAGCGCCATGCCAGATGGAGGCCCGTGCCGACCTGGAAAAGCATGGCGGCCACCAACAGCGGCTCGCCGAGGGCGGAGCGGTAGACCACGCGACCAATCTTCATGACAGCCGCATGCGCGTCGGGGCCGACCAGGCCGAAAAGGTGGTTGATGATATGGAACGACACATAAAGGATCAGGATCGCGGCAGTCAGCCCGTGGACGACGCGCCAGCGCCCAACTGGCGGCGCGGCCGCAACGACGGGATTCCGCGCAAGCTGCGACCAGATCGCGATTGCGAGCCAGATCACGCACCAGACGATTTCGTCGGGAACGAGACTGTGAACCAGGGCCTGAACGACACCGAGGAAGACGTAGAGCGTCGGAGCGGCCACGGTGATATAGGCCAACCGCCTCGCCCCGGCACTGGCAGAGGGACGCAGGGCCATTGCGATCCCGAAAACCGGCACGACGAACGCGAGCGCCAAGATGATGGTCGCGCCAAGGACCGCAAAGGGTGGCGGCGTTACGGACGGCGTGCCGACGACGGCATGGAACGCCTTGAGAAGGAAGGGATAACAAAGTGCCGCCGCGGCCGGCGCCAACGCCAGGTAGTCGAAGCGCTTCTCAAGCGAGGAGCCTCGCTGCCGCTGCTCAACTTCCATTTATTCACCCGTGAAAAGCCTTTTCCTTGGTCGGTGCCTCTGCGACCCGCTATCTTCGGCAGCGAGGGCGGCCAAACTGGCTCACTACCGTTCGCCGCTATTTGCGGGCCATGGAAGCCAGGATGCGGCCCATCGCGGGCGACAGCTCCGCATAGTAATATTCGCTGGGGGCCATGAATTCCACCATGTCCAGCGACTCGCTCCGCTTGAGAGCGGCGACCTTGCCCTGCATCTCCAGCCCGTCACTGGTGGCGAACGCCAGATCGAAGCAGAAACCCTGCCCGGCGCCGAGCGGGCAGGGCGCAAGGTTGGAGGCGCGCACATTCGCATAGCCCTGTTTCTGCAGGGTGCCGACGACCAGATCCTCGATATCGTTGGGCAGCATCGACGCTTCGTAGGTCGCCACCCCCTGCCTGGATCGCGCCGGCAAGGCCATAAGCGGCGCTCCGGGTTTGACGCCCATGACAAAATCGATGCGATCCACATTGGGCCCGTTCTGCGTCCAGATCACCCTGCCGTCGGTCTTGATCTGGTTCCAGGCGATCTGCGGCGTCACGCTGGCGCCGTTGCCCACATCGACCGGGCGTCCCGCATCGACCAGGGTGACAGGCGCGCATCCCGCGGCCGCGAAAGCGAGGCAGGCAACAACCGTC
>JBEHXB010000316.1:0-3424 GCA_048498895.1 Pseudomonadota bacterium | reverse complement strand
GCTTTTGTCCGCGCCATGATCGGCGTTCTGGGTGGCATTGGTCTGCGCCATCTTCTGGCCCGCCGGCGCCAGACGCTGGTTTCCGTGCTGGGTATCGTACTGGGCGCAGGTTTTTTTCTCGGCGTCTCCGCGATGATGCAAGGCTCGGAAGCCGATTTCATCCGCAGGTTGATCGACAACTCTGCCCATATCACGATCCAGGATGAGTTTCGCAATCCCCAGCGTCAGCCGCTTGCGGATCTTTATCCCGGTTCGTTGATCGAGATGCACCGGGTCAAACCGGAAACCGAGACCCGCGGCATTCGCAATTACAAGGCAGCACTGGACTATCTGCGCACTCTTCCCGGCCTGAAAGCTTCGCCCATGCTGCAGGGCCAGGGCGTTGTCACCTTCGCCGGCAAAGAGCAGGGGTTGTCGTTGAACGGCATCATCCCGCGCGATATCGATACCGTGTCCGCCGTGGGAAATTACATGCTGCAGGGCTCGGTCGCCGATTTGGAAATCAATCCAGACGGCATAATCATCGGCAGCGAACTCGCACGAATCCTCTCGCTGGAGCGGGGCCAAAGTTTGACAGTCGCCGCTTCCACCGGTCAGACACGCACCTTCAAGATCGTAGGCATCTTCCGCACCGGGCGGGCCGCCTTCGATCACTCCCAGGCATTTCTGGCGTTGAAGCGGGTTCAATCGCTGATGAACCGTGTCAACCGGGCCAACCTGATCGCCATCAAGCTGAACGATCCCTATCGAGCGCGCGATGTCGCCGCGCAGATAGAGGAGCATCTGGGATACAAGAGTGTGTCCTGGCAGGAGGCGTCAGAAGACATCATGAGCACCTTGGCCCTGCGCAACATCATCATGTATAGCGTGGTCAGTGCGGTGTTGGTGGTGGCGGCGTTCGGCATCTATAATGTGATATCCACCGTGGTGATGGAGAAGCAGCGCGATATTGCCATCCTGAAGTCGATGGGCTTTCACGCCCGCGACATCCAGATCATCTTCCTGACAGAGGGGGTGATCCTGGGTGGGCTCGGGTGTGTTCTGGGGTTGCCGCTGGGCGCGGCCATCATGTATTCGCTGGGACGTCTGACATTCCGCTTCCCGGGCACCAGCCAGCCCACCAACATGCCGATAGACTGGGGTTGGGAGCAGTTCGCCATCGCAGGCGTATTCGCCTTTTTGGCCGCGGTGGCCGCCGCCTTCCTGCCGGCACGCAAGGCATCGAAGGTTCGGCCAGTTGACATTCTGCGCGGTGGCACATGACGGTGCTGCTGCGGACCGAGAAACTGACGCGGACGCTGCCGGGAGACGTGCCGGTGACGCTGGTCAGCGACATCGATCTTGAAATCGCAGCTGGGGAGTTTGTGGCCATAACCGGGCCATCCGGCTCGGGTAAGTCTTCCCTGCTTTACCTTCTGGGCCTGCTGGACCAACCCAGCCGGGGCACCCTGTGGTTCGACGGGAGCGAGACTTCGAGACTGGAAGAAGGGCATCTTGCCGACATTCGGCTTGCGCACCTCGGCTTTGTCTTCCAGTCGAATTTCCTGCTGCCGGAATTTTCCGCCCTGGAAAATGTTCTGATGCCTCTGCGGCGTCTTGGCCGACTCGCGAAAGAGGCCGCAAGGGAGCGTGCGCTGGAGCTATTGCACGACCTGGGTTTGCGCGACCATGCCGGCAAGCTGCCGCATCAGCTGTCGGGCGGGCAGAACCAGCGCGTTGCGATTGCCAGGGCGCTGGCCAATGACCCCGCCCTTATTCTGGCTGATGAGCCAACAGGGAATTTGGACACCGTATCCAGCGCGGCGGTACAGAACATTCTGAAGAACCTGTCGCGACAGAGGGGGCGCACCGTGGTGGTGGTGACCCATGATCGGGCCTTTGCGGAAAAATGTGACCGTATCATTCACATCGTCGACGGCCGGATCGTGCAAAAGGCCGCATAACCGTTTCCGGAAAATGGCCACGAGGTCGGTTTGATCGACCTCAAGGGAGCTGCGCTGGATGCACCCGGACACCCATGTGCGAAACATAGCGGCGGGTTATGGCAGCACCCAGCGCCGAACCATGCTGGCGGTTGCAAGATAAACAAGTGTGATGCCTGCCAGCGCCGCCATCAGGGCCGGCGGCAGGGGCACAAAACCTAGCGTGGTCCCAAATGGGGTGAAGGGCAAGGCGACCGCGACACCCAGGGCCGGCAGCGCCGTGGCCAGCAGCAGCGGGTGCGGCCGGCTCCGCCAGGGAGTGGCGCTGCGAATGATGAAGATCACCAGGATCTGGGTTGCCATCGATTCAACGAACCAGCCGCTGTGGAACAGCTTTTCGCCGGCATGCCACGCATGGAGCAGCAGATAAAAAGTGGCGAAGTCGAAAAGCGAACTGATCGGTCCCAGCACGAACATGAAGTTGCGGATGGCGTGCATGTCCCAATGGCGCGGCCGGCGGAGCGCTGATACATCGACGTGATCCATGGGGATGGCGATTTCGGAAACATCATAGAGAAGATTGTTCAGCAGAATCTGGACCGGCAGCATGGGCAGGAACGGCAGCACAAGGGCGCCCATAGCCATTGAGAGCATGTTTCCGAAATTCGAACTGGCGGCCATCATGATATATTTGAGAATGTTGGCCTGCGTTTGCCGACCTTCGCGCACCCCTTGTGCCAGAATGCCAAGATCCTTGCGCAACAGGATCATGCCGGCAGCCGCCTTGGCAATGTCTACTCCGCCGTCGACAGAAAAGCCCACCTCCGCCTCGTGCAGGGCGGGTGCATCGTTGATGCCGTCTCCCAGATAGCCTACGACATGGCCCTGGCGACGCAGGGCCGAGAGGATTCGCAACTTCTGTGCTGGCGAAACGCGGCAGAATATTTGGGTGTCCGCCAGGCGTGCCGATAGCGCTTCCTCACTCATTGCCGCAATCTCGGTGCCGTTCAGCATGCCGCCGGTGAAGAGGCCCAAATCCTGGCAGACGTGGCGTGTCACTTCGGGCGCGTCACCAGTGAGTATCTTTACCGAAACGCCAAGCTGGGCCAGCATGCCGAGCGCACTGCGGGCGCCGGCCTTGGGCGGATCGCGGAAAGCCAGAAATCCCGCCAGGATCAGATTTGATTCATCGGCCATGGCGGCCAGCTGGGTGTCCGGCGGCATTTCGCGCCAGGCAACGGCCAGAACGCGCAACCCCTCGGCGCCTAGCCCTGCCAAAACCTGGCGCGCAAGAAGCTGTTCCGAGCCGCCGAAGGGCGCTTGGCCAACACCTTGATCGGTCTGTTGGCACAAGGAAATGATATCTTCTGGTGCGCCCTTGACGATCATGCGGCGGCATCCGTCTTTCTCGGCCAGCACCGAAACGCGCCGTCGCTCGAAGTCGAAGGGTACCTCGTCCAATTTGTGCCAGCCGGAAGAGGCGCCGGGCGCGGCCGCCAGGA
>JBEHXB010000315.1:0-3427 GCA_048498895.1 Pseudomonadota bacterium | reverse complement strand
CCCGCACGCTGGATTCCACATTGGCGTCGGCGCGGGGGTTTTCGATCTTCAGGCCGAAGATCAGCTCGCCGTCGGGATTGAGCGGCCACGGCTCGGCCAACCTCTCATATTCCTGAGGCGTGACGCCCCACATCTTGGAGGCATAGCCCTGGCTGCCATTGCCGCGGAATCCCTGATTGAGGCCCGGCACGACCGGCGCAAAGGGATAGCGCGAAGCCTCGATCATGATCTTGGCCGCTTCCGGGCTTTCGGCATTGCACAGCAGAATGCCGTGCACGCCGGCCGCCAGGGTCTGCTGGATCATCCAGGCATTGGCGCGCAGCGCATCCGCCGTGCCCTGGATCGGCAGGGTCACGATCACCGCCGGCGTCGCGTGGCCGGTGCGGGTGGGACCGGCTTCCTTCAGGCCACGCATGAATTCGCGCAGCTGATGGAAGTCCAGCGCGCCATGTTCCATCTCATAGGTGATGTAGTCGGCCTTGGTGGCCGCCATCTCCTTGCCTTTTTCGTAGCCGGCCGCCTCGATCTGGGCGTAGTACACAGGCTGGCCCTTCAGCCACATGTCGATGATGCGATTGATGTGCTTGCCCGTGCGGGTGGTCTTGGTGGGCATGGGCGGCAAAGTGCCGGCATCGAAGGCCGGCGCCGGCGGCTGAACCTGGGCCTGACTCGCGGGCACAGCCAGCAGAAAGCCGGCGGAAATGCTCGCCAGCATGAAAGTCTTCTTCATCGGATCGTCTTCCCTTTGGTTGCGGCGGACAGGCCTTCCGACCGCCTTGACCAGGTCAGGGTGCAATTAATTCCAGTTAATGAAAAGCGTGTAATACACTTTGCGACGTTTATATCCCCGGCCTTGCGCCGTTTTCTCGCAATTCCTGCCGAAACCCCGGTCCCTCACCGCGTCAGGGGCACCGCGTCGCGGTCATATGTTCGGCTCAGCCCGCACCGCGGTCATCTGGGCGCGGATCGAAAGCTCGGCCGCCAACAGGCATTGGGCCTGATCCTGCGCGATGTGGGTACGGTTCACGATGTCCGCGACGAATTGCGGGCCAAACGGCAAGGGACCGGCGGAGCAGTCGATGTATCGCGCGCGCCTTTTGTCGACAATGAACAGGTTGTCGCCCTTGGGCGCGACCGCGACATTGATGTATTTGCGGATTTCGATATAGCCGTCGGTACCCAGGATGAACAGGCGCCCGTCGCCCCAGGTGCCCAGCCCGTCGGGCGTGAACCAGTCCAGCCGCACATAGCCGAAGCCGCGATCGCCACGCAGCATCATGTCGCCGAAATCCTGGAAATGCGGATGCTCCTTGTGGCGAAGATTGGCGACCTGCGATGCCACCACCGCACCGCTGGTCGAGCCGGTATAGAACAGGAACTGGTCGATCTGATGCGAGCCGATATCGCAGAGAATCCCGCCGAACTGCCTGTCGTCCCAGAACCAGTCCGGCCGGGCGCTGGCGCCGCCCGCATCGCCGCCATGCTGGACGATCTGGTGCGGCGCGATGTTGATGGTCTGGATCACCCGGCCGATGGCGCCCTGCCCGATCAGCTCTCCCGCATGCACGGCTGCGGGCACCTCCAGCCGCTCGGAATAAAGAATGCCATAGATGCGGCCCGTTTCGGCGACGGTTCGGCGCACCAGCGCCAGGTCCTCCAGCGTGGTGATGCCCGGCTTGTCGGCCAGGAAATCCTTGCCCGCCTTCATCGCGCGCATGCCGATTGCGGCGCGCTCGTTGGCGACATGCGAGGACAGCACAAGCCGCAGCGAGCCATCCGCGATCACTTCATCCTGGCTGCGCGCGATCCTGACCCCCGGATGGCGGCGCGCGAATGCCGCCAGCTTGTCGGGCTCGGCGCCCCAGACGCTGACCAGTTCGCCGCCGCCCCGCTGGATCGCCGCCACCATGGCATGGATGTGATCGTGGCTGATGCCGCAAACGCCGAAACGGATGCGATAGCGCGGCTTTTCCTGCGGCGCGGCCTTGAGCACCTCCGCGGCCACCGGCCCGGACCAGGCCAGCGGCGCCATCGCGGCGCCGCAAAGGCCCATCTGTTCCAGCACATCGCGCCGCCTGGTCATCGCCAAAACCCCTCGCCGCGGAAGTTTACCTTGAATCGCTCACGTTCTCGCCCGCCCGGCAGGCGCACTGTATCATTCCGGGACTGGCGAATTACAGGCAACCGTCGATGAAGATACGCGTCCCGTTCCTGCTTCTGGCTGTCGTCCTGGGCGGCTGCACCAGCTGGCGCGCCCCGCCGCCTCCCTATGCGGTGCATTACGGGCCCTGGAGCAATTACGATCCTGATTACGAATATGGCGGCTATCGCTGGTCCGACGAACCGATCGCCTGGTCCGCCCCCCATGACGCGCCTTACGCAGGGACGCCGCGCCGCTAGAGACGGCGCGCCCCATCACCAGTTCAGCAGCGCCTTCAGGTTCTGTCCCTTGACCTTGGCGATGTCAGTCGCCGGATAGCCTTTCATGTGGGCGTCGACGATTTTGGGCGTGCCGCTGCCCCACACCATCCGCTCGGGCCCGAATTCGGCGATCACCCGGCGGGTGAAGGGCAGCGTGCTGGTGTAAAGTGGCGCATCCTTTGCAAAGTGGTTCAGCCCCGACAGCTTCATGTAGACGTTGGGATATTTGGCCAGGTCCAGCACGTCGGCGAATTCGGCCGGTGTGCCCATCGCCTGCTCAGCAAGATGGTCGATCACCACCTTGCAGCCAGGAAAGGCGGCAATCGCCTGGCCCGCCGAGCGGGCATAGTTGGGCCCGATATGAAGTTCGATCACCAGGCCCAGGTTGACCGCCTGTTTCCACAATGCGCGCACCCCGCCGTCGGCGAAGCTGTTCAGATACATCTCCTTGCCGCGATGGGCATGAAAGCGGGTGGAGCAGATGCGCGGGTGCGCCTTGACCAACGCCGCCAGCTTCCGGGGCGCTTCACTGTCCTTGGGATAGAAAAGACTGGTGCCCTTGAACTTGTCGGGCGAGGTGCGCGACAGGCAATCCAGCACCAGCCGGTGATCGTCGCCGTATGGCTCGGGCTGGACGAACAGCGCCCTGTCGATGCCATCATCCGTCATCCGCTTCTGGTAGGCCGGCAGCGGATCGGCCGGCAGCGTCTTGGGATCGGGCCGGTAGGCGGCCTTGGGGTGAAAGGGAAACTTCTGAAGATTGCTGGAGAACATGTGCTGGTTCCATTCGATCACCAGCGCTTTCTCCGCCGCCCGCGCGGCACCGGCCGCGCCCGCCACCGCCAGCGCACCGCCAATGGCCGCGCGCCGATTCATTTCCTGGCTCATCCTCTTCCCCTTACCAGTTCAGCAGGCGCTTGAGATTGCCGCCCTTGACCTTGGCAATGTCCGCTGCCGAATAGCCCTTCATGTGCACATCCACGATATGCGGGCTGTCGCCGCTCCA
>JBEHXB010000314.1:0-3432 GCA_048498895.1 Pseudomonadota bacterium | reverse complement strand
GCTGCTCCAGCACCGCCAGGTCGATGCCCAGAAGCTGGGCCAGGGCGCCGATGTAAATGATGTTCTTGAACAGCTGGCGCTGGCGCGGATCGGTGTAGGTTGCATTGCAGATTTCCGTCAGCGGCATGCGAATGATGTTGATGTCGTCGCGGAACCTGGAGTCCGGGATGGACCGCGAGGAATCATAGAACAGATAGCCGCCGGGATCGATGGAAGCGATATCCTTGTCCCAGGTCTGCGGGTTCATGGCCACCATCAGGTCGACGCCGCCGCGCCGGCCCAGCCAGCCCGCGCCCGACACCCGCACCTCGTACCAGGTCGGCAGGCCCTGGATGTTGGATGGAAAGATGTTGCGCGAGGTGACCGGCACGCCCATTCGCAGGATCGAGCGGGCGAACATCTCGTTGGCCGAGGCCGAGCCAGAACCGTTTACGTTGGCGAACTTGACGACGAATTCGTTGACGGAGCTTATCGGCTGCATGCGTATGCCGTCCTGGGCGCGTTGAAGAGAAATTTCTGCATGTCCCAGGCGCCGGTGGGGCAGCGCTCGGCGCACAGGCCGCAATGCAGGCAGAGATCCTCGTCCTTGACCATCACCCTGCCGGTCTTGAGAAAATCGGAAAGATAGAGATCCTGATCCGGGTGCAGTGCGGGCGCGGCCAGGCGCCCGCGCAGTTCCGCTTCCTCCCCATTTACGGTGAATGTAATGCAGTCCATGGGGCAGATGTCGGCGCAGGCATCACATTCGATGCATTTGGGCGCGTCGAAGACGGTTTGCACGTCGCAATTCAGGCAGCGCTGCGCCTCGGCGAAACCCTGCTTCGGGTCGAAGCCCAGCTCGACTTCCAGGCGCACGTCCCGCAGCGTCTTTTCGATCGGGGCGTGCGGCACCTTGAAGCGAAGGTCGTTGGAGATATCGTTGTCGTAGCTCCATTCGTGGATGCCCATTTTCTGGCTGGACAGGGTGATGGCCGGCGGCGGGCGCCGGTTCACATCCTGTCCCCGGCAGGCAAGGTCGATGGAGATCGCGGCATCGTGGCCATGAGCCACCGCCCAGATGATGTTCTTGGGGCCGAATGCCGCGTCGCCTCCAAAGAAGACGCGCGGATTGGTCGATTGCATGGTGCGTGGATCCACCTTGGGCATGTCCCAGCGGTCGAACTCCACGCCAATGTCGCGCTCGATCCAGGGAAAGGCGTTCTCCTGGCCGACCGCCACCAGCACATCATCACATTCCATCACCACGTCCGGTTCGCCCGTCGGCACCAGGGCGCGGCGGCCGTCGCCGTCCCGGGCGGCCGTGACCTTTTGGAACCGGACGCCGGTCAGGCGGCCGTCGTGGTGCAGGAATTCCATGGGGACCAGGAAATTGTGGATCGGAATGCCCTCATGCATCGCGTCCTGCTTTTCCCAGGGCGAAGCCTTCATTTCCTCGAAGCCGGAGCGCACGACCACATCCACCTGTTCGCCGCCCAGCCGCCGCGAGGTGCGGCAGCAATCCATCGCCGTATTGCCGCCGCCAAGAACGATGACGCGCTTGCCGATATTGGTGACATGGCCGAAGGAAACCGATGACAGCCAGTCGATGCCGATATGGACATGCGCCGCGGTCTCCTTTCGGCCGGGAAGGGCAAGGTCGCGTCCGCGTGGGGCGCCGCAGCCCACGAAGATCGCGTCATATTCCTCCGCAAGCAGGGCTTTCAGGGAATTGACCGGCTGGCCCAGGCGCAGCTCGGGCTCAAGGTCGAGGATGTAGTTCACCTCCTCGTCGAGCACCGTTTCGGGGAGGCGGAATTTCGGAATCTGGGTGCGCATCATGCCGCCGGCGCTGGCATCGCCATCGTAGAGAACGACGGTGTAGCCCAGCGGCAGCAGATCGCGTGCGACGGTGAGCGAGGCAGGCCCGGCGCCGACCAGCGCCACGCGCTTGCCGTTCCTGCGCGCGGCGGGCCGTGGCATGCGTGCGCTGACATCGCCCTTGTTGTCCGCGGCGACACGCTTGAGGCGGCATATGGCCACCGGTTCTGCCTGCCCGGTTATCTCCTCGACACGGCCGCGCCGGCAGGCGGGCTCGCAGGGCCGGTCGCAGGTGCGTCCCAGAACCCCGGGAAACACATTGGAATGCCAGTTGACCATGTAGGCGTCGGAATATCGGCCCGCCGCGATCATGCGGATGTATTCGGGAACCGGCGTATGCGCCGGACACGCCCACTGACAATCCACGACCTTGTGAAAATAATCCGGGTTGGAAATGTCGGTCTGCTTCATGCCACCGGACGACACACCGGGCGTTAGCCGTGTCGGCTCATTCACCTCAACAATGCTCATAGCGCTGACGATTCCCCAATGACCTGCCTCTGGTGAGACCGACGTTTATGAAGATGTTGCAGCTATTGCGCGTGACTGTGTGCTTCGGCGGCGTCGGTCCCAGTATCTCTTCTGTTTTTCAGGCGGTTCGGGGATGCGCCCCGGACAGTTTCCTCAATTGATTATTGTAGCCAACACGCCGGTAGGAGGAAAGTCCGGCGGCGAGCGCGGCCGTGTCGGACGCGGCCGCAGAAGACGCCAAGTGACAGCGGGATCAATGGCTTACGCGCCCCATGGCCGCATTGGCCGGCGGGTTACAGAAATGAGGGCCCGGCGCGCCAGGCCGGGGGAGGCCGCCGATCTTCGTCAGTGCGCCAGGGGATCTGGCCGCAACTGGAAGTGCACGACCTTGCTGGTTGTACCCTTGCCGCCTTCGATGTGCTGGGGCGCGCGCGTGGCATAGGTGGACCACAGGCCTTTGCCTTTCCACCCCGCCGCCGGATCGTCAATGCGCCCGTCCAGCCCCTTGGCGTAGAAGCCCATCGGATAAGGCACCCGCAGGGCCACGAATTTTCCCTTCACCAGCGCCAGCAGGGCATCGGAGGCATTGCCGGTGGCGATAGGCGTATTGGGACCAAGCCCGAAGGTATCGAACTGGTCGACCCAGGCGTAATAGCTGGCCTCGGCGCTGCCGGGCATGTCGACATTGCGGAATTGCGGACCGGGAAATGGATAGAACGACCAGCCTTCGGGGCAATGGTTGCCTGTCGCGGTCGGCCCATTGAGCGGTCCCTTGCACTTGCGGCGGTCAAAGCTCGCAAACTGGCCGCTGGCCAGCGGCATCCACACCACGCCGTTGCGGTCAATGTCCATGCCGCGCGGGGAAAAGCCGTGAACCGGCACGCGCGGATCATCCATCGGCACATAGAACATTTCGGCGAGCGCGGTCTGTGGCGGATTGTTGCCGGGGGACAGGCGCACCACGCCACCCGGATAGCCGATGAAGGATCCCCATACCGCGCCATCGACCGGACTTATCGCCACGCCATAGAAGCCGGCCCGCACCCGCATGTCCTTGCCGGGGGTCTGCGGCTGGCCGGGTTCGGTATAGGGGCCGCGCTTGCC
>JBEHXB010000313.1:0-3455 GCA_048498895.1 Pseudomonadota bacterium | reverse complement strand
TAGAGCAGCGCATTGTAGTCGTGATGCAGGCCCGGATCATCGGGAACGCGGGCCAGCAGGTCGCGGAAGATAGCCAGCGCCTCATCTTGGCGCCCCAGATTTTGCAGGGCTTCGGCGCGGCGCAGCGCCGTGCGCATGGACTCATGCCCCAGCGCGCGCGCTGCGTCCACAGCCGCCAGCGCTTCCGCATCTTTGCGCTGCCGGAGCAGTGCCGCGGAAAGCTGGAGATTGATCTGTGCCACCAGGCCCGGTTCCCCGGTTTCACCCAGGGCGCGGCGCAGAACCGCTTCTGCATCTGCGGGCCGGCCCTGATCGGTCAGCACCGCCCCCAATGCCAGTTTTGCATGTGTTAGCGCCGGCATCTGGCGCAGTACGGAACGAAATTGCGCCTCCGCTTCAGCGAGGCGGCCGACGCGATGGAGTAGATGCCCCAATTCGAAATGCGCTTCTGCCCAGCCGCGCTGCAACTGCAGCGCCTCGCGCATCGCCGCTTCGGCATCCGCCACGCGGCCCAGCGCAGACAATGCGCGACCCAGGTTCAGTGCCAACGCGCTGTCTTGCGGTGCTGCGGCCCGTCCCTGTGTCAGAAGCGCGACCGCTTCGGGCAGCCGCCCTTGATACATGCGAATGGCCCCCATGGCGCCCAGCACGTCGGGATGCGTGGAAAGGCCGAGCCTTGCGAGCGGAATGATCGCCTGTTCGGCTCCGTCAATGTCGCGCCGGGTCAGACATTCCTGCGCGCGCTCCAGCGCCTGTGCCAAAGCCTTTGCCAAAACCTCTGGGAGTACGGGCGAAAGCTGGATCATGGCGCATTCTATACCCGCTCTACCCAGAACTGGTACATGCCGTCGAAAGTGGCGGGGCGTTCGGCTTCGAATGCGGCCCAGTAATCCAGGCGGAATGCGTGCGGGTCGCCGGGGAATTTCGTCCGGTAGTCCGCCAATACGGACGCTTCCAGGTCGAAGCCCAGCACCTTCAGTCCTTCTTCGCGCAGGAAGGCTGCAATCGTGTCAAGCGAAACAGCCGTTTCCTGGACATGGAAAAGAAGATCGCGGCAATTGCTGAGGGTAAAAAAGTCCGGGCGCCGCGCTACGTCAGCGAAATCGGGCCGGGCCAGCAGATAGCGGCGAGCCGCGCGTATCCCGCCCGGCGTTGGCGGGAAGTCATGTTCCGCCAGCGCCTGCCGCGCGCGCGCCAGGTTTTTCCGGGCGATCGGACTGTAAAGCCCGATTTTCATGGCGCCGCCAGGGTTCAGCAGGCCAAGCAGCGATCGCCAGCCGGAAAATGGTTCGGCGATATGATGCAAGACGCCCACGGCCTCGATCAGGTCGAAGCGGCGGTCCAGCGTCTCTATCTCCAGGATATCGGCCTGCGCAAACTCGACGTTCCTGATTCTCATCTGGCGCGCCTTGCGGGCCGCATGACCCAGGCTGGCGCGGCTGAGATCGACCGCAAGAATGCTTGCAGCGGGGAAGGTTTGGGCGGTTTCGATGGCATTGCGCCCGGTGCCGCAGCCGGCAACCAGAATGTCAGTGATTTTGCATGTCTGCGGGCCAAGCGCCCCGACGTCCACGGCACGCGGGCGGCCGGCATGCGTCCAGCGGGGATAGGGATTTTCCTCATACTGTCCGGCGACCTTGCGCGAGACAGGATCGGAGATTGGTGTCAGGCGCGGCAAGGCGGCGGCAAGCGCTTTCTCCTCCGCAGGCTCGCGCAACTGCTGTGTCAGGAGGGTGTCCATGTTCGCCGGCCATTGCTGGTTCGCTAACCGTATGTCGCGGAGAGGCCGGTATGTGGCCAACGCGGCGACCTTCGACGGCGCAACAGCCACGCCACAATTCAGTGCCGCCACAATTTCCTGTTCCAGGCGGTCCGTGAGGCGCTGTTCCTCGTCGGAACATGTCCAGACATACTCGTTCAGGAAGCACTGCTGGGCCAACGCGCAATGGAAGTCCAGCATCGCTTCATCCGGCGTCCTCAGCAATGCAGCCCGCGCCGCCGCCAGAAAATCCTCCAGCGCCGCGTCCTGGTTGGGTGTAACCCGCAGGAGAACCCGCAGCAGCGGATCGCGCGCCAGGGCAGGGACATCGGTGCCGGCAGCCTTGATCAGATCGGCGGCGGGCAGCGCCAGGTCCTCGGGCCGCCCCCAATTCTCGCGCAGGGCACGCGACACAAGGCTTCGAACCGTCGCATTGTCCTCGAAGAACTGCATCGCCCGAATGCAGTCGACAAAGGCCCCACACGTGAGGTCGGATTCCTCCATGGCAAGGGCCGCCACGATTGCGTGCAAGGAGGCCGTGTGGTTGCCCGATGCTGAACATGCCAGCGCCGCGCGGACCAGCTGACGGGCGGACGCAACCGGCGCTGCACCGATGGGGCGGGTATTCCTGGCGGCGCGGCGTTGCTTGCGGTTCATGTCGGCGCCATTGGAGGGCCAGATGCCAGTCGGGTTCAACCGGAAAATCCGATGCCGGTGATGGTCCCCACCAGCGGATCTTGGCCGCCCATCTCCGGGAGTAGTAGTGTGACGGCAGCGGCATCGCTGGGGGAAGCAATGAAGTGCTGGGGTTTTATCCTGATCGGTCTTCTAGCAGGGGGCGCGCCGGCGCTGGCACAGGATGTGCGCGAAGAAGTGTTGAACGGGGCGGCACGCTGCACCGGGATTCCCGATGACCGGACCTGGCTGGATTGCTTCTATGGATCGGCCCAGCCAATGCGCTCCCGGCTGGGGTTGCCCGCCGCGCCCGCCGCCCAGGTGCGGCTGGTCCCGCCCCCAGGTGCAGGCTACCTGGCTGCACCCCCGGCAGGCCGGCGCGCCGCCCCGCCCAAGGATGAAGGTTTTTTTGCCGGACTTCTTGGGTCCACCAAGCCGACGGTCAGCAACATGCCAATGGACTCCTACAGCTTCGATCCGCAGGGCCGGTTCACTGTTCGCCTGCAGAATGGCCAGGTTTATGTGCAGGAGGAAGGCGATCTGGCTCACGCCCGATGGAGCGGGCCGCCGCGCGCGCTGGTGGTGACCATCCAGCCCGCCGGCGACAAATATACCCTGAAGGTCAAGAGCGACCGGGGCGCCGTCTACCATGTCAGGCGCCGGTGATTGCGTTTCAAGCGTATACGGATGATTTTGTATAATTTTCTACCCCCGTAAGGATCATCAATTCCGCTTTGCTGGTATGTGGGCCCATTTGTGGTTACGCTGGTAACAAAGACAGGCTTCGCCACCTTCATGATGCATTCGCTTATTGCGGGCGTCCGCGCGATTGAGCGGGCTTGGCAGTGACCAAAGTCCCGCCCGAATTCACGATGCCGCCGGATCAGGGCGAGCATCAGGGGATCATTACGCTTGCCCATGTCGCACGCCGGGCCGGTGTGGGTGAGAGCACGGTTTCGCGGGTGTTGCGAAACCACGGCTCGGTGTCGCAGCGCACGCGCGAGAAGATCCTCAAGGCCGC
>JBEHXB010000312.1:0-3477 GCA_048498895.1 Pseudomonadota bacterium | reverse complement strand
CCATTGAGCAGCAGTCTCAAGGATCAAACTGTTTCAAAGACGGGGTGGGGCCCTCATCTGTCGTTGACACATGATAATCCATGTGAAAAGCATGATTAAGCCCCTATCGGCAATAATATCGCAGAAGTCGGACCGAATGATAACTGCCGCTCAAATGCGCGCCGCCCGTGCCCTTGCCGGTATCGATCAACGCGAACTCGCCGAGAAGTCGGGCCTCTCCGTGCCGACTATTCAGCGGATGGAAGCAAGCGATGGCGTGATCAGGGGCAATGTGGATTCCCTGATGAAATTGATCGCGGCCTTGGAGGCGTTCGGGATTGTACTGATCGGTGACGGAATGCCCAGTCCCAGCGGCGGCCGTGGCGTTCGCCTGAAGACCTGAGGAACGACAGCGCGAGTGTCCGCTCAGTTGCGTTCAGAACCTGGTGCTCGAGTCTTCCAAATAATAGCGAGAAAGACGCCTTTCGCGCGAGGGAGGACGGCGAGCGCCAGAAGCGCCGTAAGTGTTGGCCAAACGGACATCGCCACCCATAACGGCCACACGGTCAGACCGTTCACCACAAAGATTAGTGGAACGATGACATGGCCCACCAGCAATATCGTGAGCCATGGCGGCCCATCGTCGGCATGGATTTGCCCGTAGGATTCACCGCAAACCGAGCAGCGATCCACCTGCTTCAAGTAGGACTTGTAGAGGGCGCCCTTTCCACAGTTCGGACACTTGCCCAGGACAGCACGCCGGATGGCCACTGGCAGCGGGGGCACGCTCGACGCGGCTTCCGGAATCGCAAATCCTTGAAACAAGGCCTCTCCGGATAGCTCGCCCGGTTCCATGGGGCGTCGCACAGCAACAGATCGTAGGCAGATACGGTCAATAATTTATATTGAACCATTAATAGACGAGATGTAAACAGCATATATGTCTTCCAAGACATTATAACTGATGTGTGATACATGATAACGGCATCTCAGTTGCGCGCAGCGCGGGCTCTCTTGGGTGTCGACCAACGGCAGCTGGCCGAGTTGGCCAATGTGTCGCCCCCAACCATTCAGCGGATGGAGGCCAGCGACGGCATGGTCCGCGGCAATGTCGATTCCCTCATGAAATTGATCGCTGCCCTGGAAGGCGCAGGCGTCGAGCTGATCGCAGACAACGCCGTCAGCCACGGAGGCGGACGCGGCGTGCGTCTGAAGGAAGCAGTGAGCCTGCAGAACGGTCGAAGGGCCAAGTCTGCCAAGGTAATTTCGATGCACGCGGCTTAAAGGGCGGCGGGATGCAAGTTGTCGTCTTGCTGTGGTGCGTTCTGGCCCTGTTGGCGACAGCGATCACCGCTGTATGGCTTGCGCCACGTCGTGGCGCAACACCCCTGATCTATACTGCGGCGGCGGCCATTTCCGCACTCATGGGCGCAACGGCACTTCTCAACTTAGGTGTCGGTAATTCGGCCGTGCTGCGTTTGCCGTTGGGCTTGCCTTGGGTGGGGGCCAATTTCCATATCGACACCCTGTCGTCGCTGTTTCTTCTCATCGTGAATATAGGCGCGGTCGGCGCCAGTCTGTATGCCATCGGCTATGGCCGGCATGAATCCGCGCCGCAGCGCGTGCTGCCGTTCTTTCCGGCCTTTCTGGCGGGAATGAATCTCGTGGTCCTTGCGGACGACGCGTTCACCTTCCTGCTGTCCTGGGAATTCATGTCCTTGACCTCATGGGCCTTGGTGATGGCGCATGATCGTGTCGAAGACAATGTCCGGGCGGGTTACGTCTACATTCTGATGGCGAGCTTCGGCACCTTCGCGCTACTGCTCGCCTTCGGCCTGCTGGCGGGGCCGGATGGGCATTATGGCTTCGAGGCCATGCGGGCAAGCCACCTGTCGGCGTCCTATGCCGCGCTCGTGCTCTTGCTGGTCCTTGTGGGGGCCGGATCGAAAGCGGGGCTGGTACCGCTGCATGTCTGGCTGCCGCTCGCCCATCCCGCGGCACCGAGCCATGTCTCCGCGCTGATGAGCGGGGTGATGACCAAGGTCGCGATCTACGCGTTCATCCGTATCGTATTTGATCTGTTGGGGCCGCCGGTCTGGTGGTGGGGGATCGTGGTGCTGGCGCTTGGCGGCGCGTCCGCGCTGATGGGTGTGCTGTATGCGCTGTTCCAGAACGATCTCAAGCGCGTCCTCGCCTACAGCACGATCGAAAATATCGGCTTCATCTTTGTTGGTCTCGGCCTGGCGCTAGCCTTCAAGGCCGACGGTTTTGAAACCGCCGCCATACTGGCCCTGACGGCGGCTCTGTTTCATGCCTTCAATCATTCGATCTTCAAGAGCCTGCTGTTCTTCGGCTCCGGCGCGGTGCTGACGGCCACGGGCGAACGCAACATGGACAAGCTGGGCGGTCTTATCCATCGCATGCCGGTTACAGCTTTCGCGGTTCTTGTCGGTTGCGCGGCAATCTCGGCGCTGCCGCCGTTGAACGGCTTTGCCTCCGAATGGTTGACCTTTCAGGCGATCCTGCTGAGCCCGGAGCTGCCGCAATGGGGCCTCAAGCTCGTCGTTCCGGCGGTTGGCGCGTTGCTGGCGCTGTCCGTCGCGCTGGCCGCAGCGTGTTTTGTGCGGGTTTTCGGAATCGCCTTTCTGGGTCGCCCCCGTAGCGCCGCAGCGGCCGAGGCGCGAGAGACAGATCGTTTCTCGCTGGGCGTGATGCTCGCCCTGGCCGCCGCCTGCCTGCTCGCGGGCATTCTTCCCGGCTTCGTCATCGATGCGATGGCGCCGGCAGTGCAATGCGTGCTGGGCGGACACATGCCCCAGCAATCTTCAGTCGCGTGGCTCTCGCTTGTGCCGATCAGCAAGGTGAGAAGTTCCTATAACGGACTTCTGGTGTTTGTATTCATCGCCGCGTCGGCGTCCATTGCCGCCTACGTCATTCATCTTCTGGCGTCGAAGGCTGTGCGGCGCGCTCCGATCTGGGGATGCGGCTTTGCCGATGCAAGTCCGCTCACCCAATACAGCGCAAGCAGCTTTTCCCAGCCGATCCGGCGCGTCTTCGGAACATTGCTGTTCCGTGCGAGCGAGCACGTCGAAATGCCGCCGCCCGGCGACATGCGTCCGGCCACGTTCACCGTCCATCTGAGGGATGTCGTCTGGGATTATCTCTATGCGCCGCTGGAAGAGGGCATCCGCGTAGTGACCGACCGGCTCAATGTCCTGCAGTTCCTCACCATCCGGCGCTATCTCAGCCTGGTCTTCGCCGCACTCGTTGTGTTGCTCCTGGTGGTGGCGATATGGCGCTGATCCAGGATTTCGCCGTCCAGGGCATGCAGATGATCCTGGTACTGCTGCTGGCGCCGGGCGTCACCGGCCTGATCCGGAAACTGAAGGCGCGGCTGCTGCGTCGCCAGGGGCCGCCGGTTCTGCAACCGTATCGCGATCTTCTCCGGCTGTTGCGCAAGGAAGTGGTGCTGGCCGACAACGCCTCCTGGCTGTTCCG
>JBEHXB010000311.1:0-3479 GCA_048498895.1 Pseudomonadota bacterium | reverse complement strand
CTGTTGGCGCGAGTGGCGCACGAACGGGCGTGCAAGGCAAGCCTCTTGCCGCCCTTCAGCCGTGTCCCGCCGCGATCAAAGCCACTCCCGCCATGATGAGTGCGCCGCCCACGGCCTTCTGGACAAGGTTGCGCGCTGACAGGCTCTCGCGTCCAAGGCGCGGGACAATGAGGGTCAGAATGATGCCGAACAGAAAGACGAAGAAGGTCGCGCTGGCGGAAATCGCCGACACCACGCCCACCGGCGCCAGCAGTGAGGCGTAGCGCACGCCCAGCCCGCCGCCCAGATTGATCAGTTCGTTGGCGGCGTTGACGCCGACCACCGCTCCCGGATTGCGCCGGAACAGTTGGACGAACTGCCTGCGATAGCCCGGCATCGCCAGGATGGCGGCCCCGAACAGGCCTTCACCGACAAAAGTCCAGAAGGTGGTGCCCCAGAATTCGTCATGCACGGCGAAGAACTTGAACACCACGCTGGACAGCGCCAGCACCAGCGTGGCCGCCAGCATCAGGGCCACAAGGCGCAGCTTGAATCCGCGCAGCCGGAAGGAATGGTCCAGCGACAGGCCGATGGCGCCCGTCACGATCAGACCCGCCCCGCCCAGCTGCAACAGGCTGGGCACCTCATGCAGGATCAACAGTCCCAGCGCGAAGGTGAACAGCGTGTTGGCCTGGAACAGGGGCGCGACCACGCTGGCTTCCTCGCGCTGGATGGCGCGCAGATAGAACAGCATCGCGCCCATGTAGAGGATGCCCGACAGTGTCATCACGCCGATGGCCGTCGCCGACAGCGCCATTACTTGCGGATCGAATGCCCAGATCACCGGCAGCGCCGCGACGCCGATGAAGGCCGTGAACACCATCAGCACGGCGGTGTCGCTGTCCCGGAAATATTTGTCGACCAGAAACTTGTCGATATGGGTCGAAACCGCCCACAGCACCGGACCGGAAAGGGCGAAGACGAGCCACATGGCCCTGCCCTGTCCCGCTACAGCGCGGTCACTTGGGGCGGTGACGCGGGGGTGCTGCCCAGCGGGTTGCGCAGCGGCAGCAGGAACGCATCGGCCTCCAGCTCGAATACGTCGCCCGCAAGCGTCTTCAACCCAGCGCTGAAGGACAGGGTCGCGGTGCCGAAGAAATGGACATGCACATCGCCCGGCCGGCGGAACCCTTCATACTTGAAGTGGTGCCGTTCCAGATTGGCGATGGTGTGGCTCATATTGTCTTCGCCCGACAGGAAGGGCTGGTCGAACACGATCTGGTTGCCGCGGCGCACGCGCGAGCGGCCGACAACCTTGGCGGGCAATTCGCCGGTCAGCAGCTCGGGCCCGAACGAGCAGGGCCTGAGCTTGGAATGGGCCAGCCACAGATAGTTGAATTTCTCGGTGACATGGTCGGAAAATTCGTTGCCCAGCGCAAAGCCCAATCGGCGCGGTTGTCCATCGGGACCGATGACATAAAGTCCGGCGATCTCCGGCTCCTCGCCGCCGTCCTGGGCGAAGGACGGCGAAGGCAGCGGCGCCTCGGGCGCCACCACCGATGAACCGTCGCACTTGTAGAACCATTCGGGCTGCACGCCTTCTTCGCCGGGCCCGGGCTTGCCGCCCTCCAGCCCCAGCTTGAACATGCGCATGGAGTCGGTCAGCTCGTCGCCGCCGGACAGTTTCTTGTGCATGGCGTTGCGTCCCTCGGCCGAGCCCAGATGGGTCAGCCCCGTGCCGGTGACGATCAGGTGGGCGGGATCGGACGGATGATCCAGCGGCGCCAGCACCCGGCCTTCCGCCAGGGCGGCGCGGATGTCCACCGTCTCGCCCAGCCCCATGGCAGCCACCGCGGCGGCCAGGCTGACATTGTGGGCGATGGCGTTCTGGGCCAGGGCATAGGTGCTGGACACGCCCTCAACCACCTGGCCGTTCGTGTCATTGCCCAGGGCGGCGACCTGACGGGTCCCGTCCTTCGCCCGAAATTGCACCAGCCGCAGCACCATGGCCGTCCTCCGCTCATAAGCGCGCCTTTTTGGCGCCAAGTGAAAGCGAACGCAAATGGCTTGTGGTGCGTTATCGGGCAGGTGGCGAGTCTGCACCGTTCATTTGCAGAAATTCGATGACAGCTCTCCGTTTCCGGCCTTTATTCTGGATTGCCGGACTGCTTTTCCTGGCCATCCTGCTGGACGGCGGCCATGCCTTTGCGGCGAGCCAGGGCTCGGCCGCCGGCAATGGCGTCAGCGGCAGCGGCCGGGCCGAGGCTCTGCTGGTCGCCCAGCTGGTGCTCCTGATGCTGGTGGGCCGGCTTCTGGGCGAGGGAATGCAGCGCATCGGCCAGCCCGCGCTGATGGGCCAGCTTCTGGCCGGCATCCTGCTGGGGCCTTCCCTGTTCGGATGGATCTGGCCGGCGGGCCAGCATTTCATTTTTCCCGGCGATGCCGCCCAGAAAGGAATGATCGACGGCATCTCGCAGGTTGGCATCCTGCTGCTGCTGCTCCTGACGGGGATGGAGACGGACCTCAGGCTGATCCGCAGGTCCGGCTTTGCCGCCATCGCCGTCGCGCTGTGCGGCATCGCCTTTCCCTTCGCCTGTGGCTTTCTTGTGGGCCAGTTCGGCCCGGCCAGCCTCTTCGGCGGGGGCAACCGGCTGGTGCCCGCGCTGTTCCTGGGGACCGCGCTGTCGATCTCCTCGATCAAGATCGTGGCGACGGTGGTGCGCGAGATGAACTTCATGCGCCGCAACCTGGGGCAGATCATCGTCGCAACCGCCATCATGGAAGACACGGCCGGCTGGGTTATCATCGCCATCACCTTCGGCCTTGCGGGCACGGGCGGCAGCAGCATCGACTGGCTGGATGCGGGAAAGACCCTGGCCGGCGTCGCGCTGTTCATGGCGTTCTGCCTGACCGCCGGCCGCTGGCTGGTGTTCGCCGCCATCCGCTGGGCCAATGACAATTTCCGCAGCGAATTTCCCGTCATCACCATGATCCTGGTGCTGATGGGCGGCTTTGCCCTGATCACCCATCTTCTGGGCGTGCGCGACGTGCTGGGCGCCTTCATGGCGGGGGTGCTGATCGGGGAATCTCCCATCCTGACCACCCACATCCAGCAGCAGCTTCGCGGCATGATCGCCGCTTTTTTCATGCCGGTATTCTTCGCCCTGTCGGGCCTGTCCGCCGATCTCACCATCCTCAAGAGCGCCGAACTCGCGCTGGCGACCGCCGGGCTGGTGGCCATCGCCAGCATCGGCAAATTCTCGGGCGCCTTTGCCGGTGCGATGCTGGGGCGGCTGTCCTGGCGCGAGGGCGTCGCGCTGGGCTGCGCCATGAACGCGCGCGGTTCGACCGAGGTGATCGTTGCCTCGATCGGCCTGTCGATGGGCGCGCTGACAGGGGACCTCTATACCATGATCGTGACCATGGCGCTGGTCACCACCATGGCGATGCCGCCCATGTTGCGCGCGGCGCTGGCGGCAATTCCGATGACCCCCGCGGAA
>JBEHXB010000310.1:0-3482 GCA_048498895.1 Pseudomonadota bacterium | reverse complement strand
CTGGTTCGACCACTATGGCCGCTCGGCCGAGTTCACGGTGATGATGGACGCCTGGTGCAAGGCGCTGATGGCCGACATGACCTTCCGCCAGCAGATGAATCCGTGGACCGGCGCCTTCACCCAGGTCGATGCGCCCGGCTATTCGCCCGCTTGCCTGGTGATGATGGACTACACCTGGCGGCTGGCCGGTATTGTCGAGGAACCCGAGGAACTGTGGTGGAATGTCCGCCCCAGCCACCCGGCGGCGGACGGTTCGCGCTTCGACATGCGCACCGACGGCGGCCGCGACGCCCGGCTTGAATACACCAGTAAGGCAAGCGCCGAACTGTACCTGGCGGGCGTCCACGTCGCCAAGGTCGATGGCACCGCACGGCTGGTCACCGGCCTCGATGGCGCGCCCAAGGCCCTGCTCGGCATAGCGGAAAAGCCGCAAACGGTGAAGATCGCGTTGCCCGGCAAGCCCGCCCGCACCGTAACGCTGAAACCCAACCAGCGGATTGCGCTCTGACCACGGCCGCCACGATCAATCCGGCTTCCAGAAGCGATCTTCCTCCGGGATTTGCTCACGCCACGCCAGGATGGTTTCAACCCGCGCCAGGAACCGTGGCAAGTTCGTATCCTCCGGACGGGCCGCGATCATCGGCAGCAGTGTCCGGTCGCGGAAATCGTGCCAGCTTCGTGTCGCGGCGCTCCGGCTGGGCGGGTGGATCAGGTAAGACATCGGCCCCGACACATCCGGACAAGGGTCCGGGTGCTCGAAATATAACCGCTGCCGGCGCGGCAAACCCGTCAGGTCGAGGAAGTGATCCCCGTCTTCGTCCTGTTTGTCCTCGGCCATGGGATCTCCCTGCACGCCGCCCTCTGTGGTAACTATGACCCGGACGACCGGCAAAGAAAACCGCCGGAACTTGAAAAATCCGGCGTTGAAATCCCTGATGCGTCAATAAATACAAAAACCGGGAGACCGCCATGTTCCGCCGCCTGAGCCTTTCCATCCTTGTGACGGCCCTTCTCGCCACAGCCGCCCACGCCCAGCCGTTCGGCGCCACCAGCCCCGCCGGCCCGCCGCCGGTGTTCACTCCCGCGCTGGACCATCCGATTGCCCGCTTCATCCTGGTCGGAGACTCGACCCTGCAGGCCGGCACCGGCTACGGCCAGGCTCTCTGCATGCGCCTGAAGGCCAACGTCGAATGCGACAACATGGGCAAGGGCGGCCGCTCGACCAAAAGCTACCGCGTCGACGGCTCCTGGGCCGAAGTCACTGCCAAACTGGCCAAGCCGGTCATCGGTCCCGACAACAGCCCGTCCCCGACCTATGTCCTGATCCAGCTTGGCACCAATGATGGCTCCGACGTGCCGGAACGCCATACCACCATGTCGGAATACGCCATCAACCTGGCCAACTATGCCGCCGAGGTGAAAGCCGCCGGCGCCATTCCCGTGCTGATCACCCCGGTCACTCAGCGCGGCTTTACCGCCGGCGTGCTGCAACACGGGCTCGACCCGTATGCCGCGGCCGTGCGTCAGGTCGGCGCTGACAACAACGTGCTGGTCCTCGACCTCTACGCCGAAAGCTACAAGGCCGTGCAGACCATGGGGGCCGTCGAGGCGGAATATCTCGGCGTCATCCAGCCGCCCGCCCCGGAAGCGCTGGCCGCGGCCGCCACCGGCACCTCGTACAAGCCGCCCGCGCCGACGGCAGAGGAAACCGCCCGCCGCCAGGCCTGGATGAAGGCGGCCGAGGACGCAAAGAAGGCCGGCCAGCCCGCACCACCCCTGCCCGCCCCGGACCCGAACGCCCCCAAACGCGTCCGCGTCGACTACACCCACATGGGCCCCAAGGGCGCCGAGCTGTTCTCCGGCATGGTCCAGCGCGAGCTGACGACCGCATTACCGCCGACGGCGGGCTACTTCGCCAAGCCAATGCCGTGAAAAACGTCACTTGACTTTAAGTTTTATTTAAATTTATATAACCCCAGGATAAATCACTGGGGATGATCCATGACGAACGCCAAAACCTCGCTCAGCGGCCTGAGCCTGACGGCCCGCGCGCTTACCCTCCTGCTGTTCGCCGGCTATGTCGGCGTGCAGATCTTCACCCTCGACCGGCTCATGGGAGACCGTGGCGGCGCCGCAGCCGCCCTCGGCTTGTTGGCGCTTCTGTCGCCCTTGCTGTGGGTCAAGATGCTGGGGCCGTTCTTCTACTGCCTGGCCTTGTGGTCGACCGGAACGGTCTTCGCCCGCATGGATAAGGGCGGCACGTTCGGCGACGCCATGACGCGCGGCCTGCACACGGTCGGTACATTTCTCATGCTGGGTGCGGTCGCCGCCATTATCATTACACCCAGCCTCGTGGGCCTGGTCTCCAACCGTTATCTCGGCCTGAGCGGCGTCCATTTCGATCTCAGCATCGAAAACCTGATCATCGGTTTTCTCGGCCTAATGCTGGTGCTGCTGGCCAAGCGCGGCCGCGCCCTGAAAACCGAACTCGACCAATTCGTCTAAGGTAACTTCCATGTCCAAATCCCGCTTCGTGCCCGTTTTCGGTTGGGCCCTGCGCCTCTCGGCCCTTATTGCCCTGATTGCCCTCAACGGGTTCGCCAGCAACACCATCTGGCAGATGACCCAGCACCACAAAGGTGTGGAGCCTGCGGCAATCGGCATCGCCATTCGCATGCTCACCTACAGCTGTAACCTGATGGCTGTCTGGACGGCCGGCAGCCTGTTTGTAAACGCCGGCCGGGGATCGGCCTTCGTGTTCTCAGGCGTATGGCGGATGGGCTTATGGTTCCTGGCAGGCGCGGCGCCGATCCTGCTGACCTTAACGGCCATGTTCGCCCCTGCCCTGACGCACGGCGTCGCAATCATTGCAGCAGGACAGGATATACTCGATATCGGCATCACCACCAGCATACTGGCCCTGATTGGCCTGGTGCTTCTGGTGGCGGCCAAGCACGGTAAGACCCTGCGTTCCGACCTCGACCAATTCGTCTGATGCCGGTTCGCGTAACTTTGGACGTCATGCTGGCGCGGCGGAAACTCCGCGCCAAGGACGTCGCCGCCCGCATCGGCCTGTCCGAAACCCAGCTCTCTCTGTTGCGCACCGGCAAGGTGCGCGGCATGCGTTTTGACACCCTGTCGAAGCTGTGCCTGATCCTGGAGTGCCAGCCCGGCGACATCCTCGAATACGACGCCGATCCCGCCGACCTCGACGCGTCGGACGAGTGATTTTATACCTCCCCAGCTTGTTGGGGAGGGGGACCCCACGAAGCCGTATTCGATATCTCACCCCGAACTGACGATTAGGACGGCGAGATGCGGTGGTGGGGTTTCTTACCACTATCAGCCACATACTCTACCAAGTAAGAAACCCCACCACCGCATCTAGGCGCTTCGCACCGTCGTGCGGTCCCCCTCCCCGACAAGTCGGGGAGGCATAAGAAAATTCCTTTCTAAACAAGAGCTTTCCGTTGCGATTGACT
>JBEHXB010000309.1:0-3506 GCA_048498895.1 Pseudomonadota bacterium | reverse complement strand
TATTTCGCCAGCTCGCGCGATAGCGATACCGGCTTTCGCCTCGATACCGATCCCACCCAGGCACGCCGGTATTTCCGCATGCCGCACCTGGGGACGCTGGCCTGGGCGGCGATGGCATCGCGTCGCTTCAATCCGTTCACCTTCAGTGGCACGCTGCCTGGCGGCTGAGTCGCCTGCCTTGTTTCCGCCATGCTCGCTCCAATGGTTCATCCGGCGGAACGATCCGCGGTGCCCAATCGTTTCCGGTTCATTGCAGCAAGGAGAGCCATCATGCTGATAAGAACGATTTTGCCGGCTGCGGCGCTTGCCGCCGCTCTGGTTGTTTCCGGTTGCGGCACAAACCCGGGCGATCGCGCGGCATCCGGTGCGCTTCTGGGCGCGGCCGGCGGCGCGGCGATCGGTGCGGCCGCGGGCAATGCGGCTCTGGGCGCTGCCGCCGGTGCGGTGGGTGGCGCTGTGCTCGGCGCCGCGACGGATCCATGCGACCTCAATCTGGGTGATCCGATATGGAAGAACGACCGTGGCGCCTATGAGCGCCGTTGCGGTCATCCTTACCGCGAACGTTATCGCGACCGCCGCGACTACTGATCGGCCTGGAGCCCGCCGCCGAAAGGCGGTGGGCTCGGCTCTCAGCCGCCAAGCAGGCCGTCCTTGCCGGTCAGGTCACTCATAAGCATCAGCTTGAAGGCCAGGTTGTCCGTCGCGGGGGTCAGGCCGAACCCGACCCCGGCCTCGACCGAAATGGGGTTGCCTGTGTAATCCACCGTTCCCCACAACTGGTGCCATTGCTGGTCGGCCGGCAGAAACCGGCGCAGCGAGCCGAAATCGTCATATTCCTCGGCCGCGATGGTCCAGTGGGAATTGATCGCATAATCGAGCCGCGTGGCGGGCACGAATTCCAGAGCACCGAATCCCTTGTAGCTGTTGTCAACGATGGGATTGAAGGTGATGCTGAAGCCGTCTGCGAAACGCCAGCCGATGATCGGCCGGATTTCGCCGGTGTTGACCTGGCTGTCCCACTGTTTCTGGTTCCAGCTGAATTCGAAATTCACCCCGTAATAGAAATCCTTTTCCGCGTTGTCCGGCTGGACGAACAGGGCGCGCAGCTTGAAGCCGTTATAGGTCCATCCGTGACCTGCGGTGTTGGAATAGAGCGGCAGGTAAAGTCCCGCCTCGAACCAATCCGTCACGCCATAGGCCCATTCCGCCACGCTGCTGTAGGCATGATTGTCGATCAGCCCGCCGGGAAAGTCGGGAGTCTTCAATCCATCGGGGGTGTAGTTGTTGTGCAAGGTCAGGCCCACCACCCCGGGCGCCACGATGTCGCCTGTGTAGACCTGGATTTCATCGGTCACGGCCTGCGCCGCGCCGCAGCTTGCCAGCCAGACCAGCACGCCGAATGCAAGATGATCGCAACGCATCGAAACCGGGCCCCTTCTTCCAGCGGAATTCTGTAGCCCGCCTCGCATCCCATTTCACGCAGGATGTTTGAAAGCAATTCTCATGCGCGAAAGGCCGCGAACTAACGGCGGCGCGAAATGGCACTCCACCCGGCCAGCACGATCACGGCGCCGATCACCGCCACGACCATCGACACCAGGATGCCGTGCTGGTCATAGGAGAAGTCGCCTGACAAGGCGCGGAACAGAAATCCACCCACCAGCGCGCCCACCAGGCCCAGGGCGATATTGACCAGGCATCCGCCGCCCTGGCGGCCCATCAAGACGCTGGCGATCCAGCCCGCGAAAGCCCCAAAGACAATCCAGCCCACGATAACCATCGCGCACTCCCCTAGCGGAAGCTGACATATATCATGGTTGCGGCCGCAGCGGCCATCATCGCCGTCGACAGCCAGCCCAGCGTGCCCAGGACCGGACCGATGCGAAATTCGCCCATCATGCTGTGGCCGGCGACATGCATCATGGCCGCCATCAGCGGCACGGCGACCAGGCCGTTGATCACCGCGCTCCAGTAAAGCGCCTTGATCGGGTCGATGGGCGAATATCCGATCAGCAGGCCCAGGATCATGGCCAGGCCGATCACGCCATAGAAGCCGCGCGCCTGCCAGGGCATGTTGTCCAGTCCCGTCTTCCAGCCCATCGTCTCGCCGACCGCATATCCGACCGAACCTGCCAGCACCGGGATGGCAAGAAGGCCGGTGCCGATGATGCCCAGCGCGAACAGCGCAAAGGCGAAATGGCCGGCCAGCGGTTCCAGTGCGCGGGCGGCGTCCGCCGCGGTGCCGATATTGGTGATGCCGTGCTGGTGAAGGGTCGCGGCGGTCGAGATCATGATCGCCAGCGCGATCACGTTGGATGCCACCATGCCCGCGATGGTGTCGAACCGGATACGCTCGAGCGCGCCGGGGCCTTCGGAAGGGTCTTCCAGCAGCGGTTTTTCGTCCGCGGTCTGGTCCACCTCCTCGACCTCCTGGGCGCTCTGCCAGAAGAACAGGTAGGGGCTGATCGTTGTGCCGAAGATGGCGACGATGGTGACGGCGGCCCGTTCGTCCAGGTCGGCATGAAGGCCGATCATGCCGCTTGCGATCTGGCCCCAGTCCAGCGGAATCAGGAACATCACCGCGACATAGGCGAACAGGCTGAAGGTCAGGACCGTCAGAAACCGGGCATATTTGCGGTAGGGAATGAATAATTGCAGCCCCAGGGAGACCAGCGCGAACAGAAGCGCCAGGCCGTGGCCCTGGTATCCGGTGACCATCTGCGCCGCTTCGCCCATCGCCGCCAGGTCGGCGCCGACATTGATGGTGTTGGCCGCCATCAGCAGGACCAGCATCGCCATCACCAGCGGGCGGGGCAGCACCCTGGCCATGTTCTTGGCCAGCCCGCTGCCCGTGACCCGCCCGATCAGGGCGCTGACCATCTGGATCGCGATCATCAGCGGCAAGGTCAGCAGCAGGGTCCACAACAGGCCATAGCCGGCCTGCGCTCCGCCCTGGCTGTATGTGGCGATGCCGCTGGGATCGTCGTCGGCCGCCCCGGTGATCAGGCCCGGCCCCAGTTTGCCCAAGGTAGCGGCGTGAAACCGTTTTCGCAGGCGATTGAGGGTCTGGGGATCGAACATGGGAGATAGCCGTTATCCGAACCGGTTCAGCCCTTCACGGGAAGGCGGGACTGTGTCTGAAATCCGGGCCAGAATGCCTTTTTTCCGGCAAAGCATATATGACAAAAGACAGGGACGCTGCGCATGAAGACATCCATCGCCACCTTGATCCTGCTGGCCGGTGTCCTGCCGGCCGCCGCCCAGGCGCCGGCCGCCGCGCCCCCGACCCAGGACTGTCTGCGGATCGTCAACATCTATGATTACACGCCGGTCCCTGGCAACCGTGCCCTGATCGTGACCGACAAGGCGCGGCGCAAGTTCAAACTGACATTCCTGACCCGTTGCACCGGCCTTCAGTATCACATGGGGCTTGCGTTCAAGTCGTTTGGAACGGGCGGCCTGTCTTGCCTGGCCAAAGGCGACAAGGTCATCACCCGCGACGTGGC
>JBEHXB010000308.1:0-3528 GCA_048498895.1 Pseudomonadota bacterium | reverse complement strand
GGAAGCGGACGCGGTGTCGGCGCTGGTCCATCTGGGCTATAGCGAGGCGCGCGCCGCCGAGGCGGTGGCCCGTGCCTCAGCCGCGCTGGGCGAGGGCACTGATACCTCGGCCCTGATCCGCGAGGCGCTGAAAGGCATGGCACGGTGAGCAGCCAGAAAAACCCGCTGACCCAGCCTGAGCGCAATGAGGATGATGCGCTGGAGTCCAGTCTGCGCCCCCGCCGGCTCGCCGATTTCGTCGGCCAGCAGCAGGCGCGGGAAAATCTCTCCATTTTCATCGAAGCGGCCCGTGCGCGCGGCGAGGCGCTGGACCATGTGCTGTTCTATGGCCCGCCGGGCCTGGGCAAGACCACCCTGGCGCAGATCGTGGCGCGCGAACTGGGGGTGAATTTCCGCTCCACCTCCGGTCCTGTGCTGGCCAAGGCGGGCGACCTTGCCGCCATTCTCACCAATCTCGAACCGCGCGATGTCCTCTTCATCGACGAGATCCACCGCCTCAATCCGGCGGTGGAGGAAATCCTTTACCCGGCGATGGAGGATTACGAACTCGATCTGGTGATCGGGGAGGGGCCCGCCGCCCGCTCGGTCAAGATCAGCCTGGCGCCCTTCACCCTGGTGGGCGCCACCACCCGCTCCGGGCTCATCACCACGCCGCTGCGCGACCGTTTCGGCATTCCGGTGCGGCTGAATTTCTATACCCCGGACGAGCTGCTTTCGATCGTGGAGCGGGGCGCGCGCGTGCTGGGCTTCGATTTGACGAGGGATGGCGCGCGCGAGATCGCCGCCCGCAGCAGGGGCACTCCCCGCATCGCCGGCCGCCTGCTCAAGCGGGTGCGCGACTTCGCCGCCGTGCAGAAGGCGGCGACCGTCGATGCCGCGACCGCCGATGCCGCGCTGAACCGGCTGGAAGTGGACGCCAGGGGACTGGATGCTTTCGACCGCCGCTATCTGGCGCTGATCGCCGGGAATTTCTCCGGCGGGCCGGTCGGCATCGAGACCATCGCCGCCGCCCTGGGCGAGGCGCGCGACGCCATCGAGGAGATTGTCGAGCCCTATCTGCTCCAGCAGGGCTTCGTGCAGCGCACGCCGCGCGGCGTGCGCTGACCGGCGCCGCCTACGGTCATCTGGGCCTGGATGCGCCGCCGGCCCAGCCGTTGCAGGCGGGCCTTTTTTCCGGCGAGGACGAGGCGTGAACGACAACGAGACCCTGAAGGGCCTGGGCCGTTTCGAGGGCAAGGTCCATGTCCTGCCCGTCAGCATCTATTACGAGGACACCGACCTTTCGGGCTTCGTCTATCATGCCAATTACCTGCGCTACATGGAGCGCGGGCGCACCGAATGCTTCCGCCTTGCCGGCATCTCCAAGATGGCGGGGCTGGAGGATGACGAGCCGACCGCCTGGGCCATCCGCCGCATCGCGGTCGACTATCACCGCCCGGCGCGGCTGGACGATGTCATCGAGGTGCGGACAACCCTGACGGGCCTGTCCGGCGCGCGCCTCTTCGCCACCCAGCAGATCACATGCGCCGGCATGCTTCTTGTGGAAGGGCGGATCGAAGCCTGCATGACCACGTTAACCGGCAGGGCGCGGCGTCTTCCCCGATATGTGGTGGAGACTCTTGCGCCTTTGCTCGTTGCAATAGAAACTTGATTCCATTCGTCAAACTTCGGCCAAGATCGGCGTTCATTAGCCGAACATCTCCGGCGAAAAAGGGTTTCCTGATGAATCTCAAACGCGCTTTCGCCGTTCTTGCCCTTTTTGCGGGGCTGGCCATGGCAGTCCCCTGTCCGGCCCTGGCCCAGGGCGGCGGGCAAAGCGGTCCGATTGCCGCGCCCGTGGGCGAGTCGGCGCAGTCCCAGTCCCTGGCGCCGCTGCCCGGCACCGCGGCCAGCAGCGACGCGCCGATGGGCGGCGACAACAGCTTCACCATTGTCGGCATGTTCATGCGCGCCGACATCGTGGTGAAGTGCGTGATGGCGCTGCTGCTTCTGGCCTCGCTGTGGTCCTGGACCATCATCTTCAACAAGCTGGTGACGCTCTCGAACCTCAAGCGCAAGGCGCGCCGGTTCGAAAAGCTGTTCTGGTCGGGCCAGTCGCTGGACGAACTGTACCAGCAATTTGCCGGCCGCAACGACCATCCCCTGGCCGCGATGTTCATCGCCGCGCTGCGCGAATGGCGCCGCGCCTTCGAAGGGGGCGCCCCGCGCGAGTCCCTGCTGCCCGGCGTGAAGGAGCGCATCGACAAGGCCATGAGCGTGACCATCCTGCGCGAGACGGACGGCATCGAAAAGCAGCTGGGCATACTGGCCACGATCGGCTCGGTGTCGCCCTTCGTCGGCCTGTTCGGCACGGTGTGGGGCATCATGAACAGCTTCACTGCCATCGCCGCGCGCCACGACACCACGCTGGCGGTGGTCGCCCCCGGCATTGCCGAGGCGCTGTTCGCCACCGCCATGGGCCTTTTGGCCGCGATCCCCGCGGTCATCTTCTACAACCGCTTCGTCGCCGAGATCGGACGCTATGTGAACCTGCTGGACGCCTTCTCGGATGAATTTTCCGCCATCCTGTCGCGCCAGCTCGACGAAAAGGTGCGTTGACCGGTGGCGGGCGGCATCCAACATACATCCTCTCGTGGCCGCGGGCGCCTGCGGCGCCACGCCATGGCCGAGATCAACGTCACGCCCTTTGTCGACGTGATGCTGGTGCTTCTGATCGTCTTCATGGTCACCGCCCCGCTGCTGACGGTGGGCGTGCCGGTGGACCTGCCCAAGACGCGCGCGCCGGCGCTGGGCCAGGACCGCGAACCGCTTTCCATTACCGTGCGCAGGGACGGCACCATCTTCCTGCAGAAGGAGCCGATCGCGGAAGCGGCTCTGGTCGACAAGCTGAAAGCCATCGCCGCCAACGGCTATGACCAGCGAATCTTCGTGCGCGGCGATGACAAGGTGATCTATGGCAAGGTGATGGAAGTGATGGGCCTTCTTGCCGCCGCCGGCTTTACCCATATCGGGCTCGTGACCGATGTCGTCAAACCCAAGCCAGACCAGCGCTAGGGCGGTCCCGTGGCGGCGCGCAGAGCCCACCACAGCCCATGGCCCGCGGTTCGGCATCGTGGGCTCGCTGGTGTTTCATGCGCTGATCGTCGCGGCGGCGCTGTTCTCGTTTCGCAATTTCCACACCCCGCAGGAAACCCATATGGTGCCGGTCGACCTGGTGACCCTGGCCGACACCACCAATGTCGCCGCCCAGGCGCCCCCCGCGCCGCCCAAGCTGGAGCCGGAGAAGATCGACATTCCCACGCCCCAGCTGGAGCCCCCGCCCGAGCCGCAACTGGCGGAAGTCGCGCCCGCGCCCGACGCCAAGATGCCCGAATTCGACGTGGCCAAGGAAAAGCCCAAGGAAGAACCCAAGCCGGAGCCCGAGAAGCCCAAGGTCACCAGGAAGCAGCAACAGCAGCAGGACTTCGCCGCGCTCCTCAACAAGCTGACGGCCCAGCCCAAGCGGCCCGCCAATGCCAAGGCGGGTCC